>CAYYMX010000064.1:0-8171 GCA_964473045.1 uncultured Alphaproteobacteria bacterium
CATTGAAGAACAAAAAACAATTCTTTTTACTTTATTTTCAATTGCAGCGCTAAAAAGTGATACAGAACCCGTTACTATGTTTTGAGATATTAAATGTGGAGAAAAAACTGACAAACCTTCATAAGCAGTAGCTGCTGTATGGTACAAAATATCACAATCTTTGGTGATTTTAAGCATTGAATTTCTGAAGCAACAATCGTACTGGTAAAATTGAGCTTCAGACGGCACATTGTCTAACTCACCACCTATTAGGTTGTCACAACCAACAACTTGATGACCTTCTTTTATGAACTCATCAGCTAAATGACTTCCTAGAAAACCTGCAATTCCACTAATAAATATTTTCATATCTGATGGCTCCGGCGACAGGACTCGAACCTGTGACCCAGCGATTAACAGTCGCTTGCTCTACCAGCTGAGCTACGCCGGAAAAATTAAGGTTATAATAAATTAATTTTTACAATTGTAAAAACATTTTTCCTTGATTTTTTCTTTGGAGGTGCGGACCGGATTCGAACCGGTGTACTCGGCTTTGCAGGCCGGTGCGTAGCCTCTCCGCCACCGCACCATCATATTCTTCTTAACTATTGTAATAAATATTAATATAAATATATTAAAGCAATAGTTATCAATATAAAAAAAAAATGCACGAAAAATTTTTTAAAATAGCAAGATTGAATATGGTGAAAAACCAAATTCTTACAAATAATGTAAAAAATAAAAAACTTATAAGTGCTATTATGAATATTAAAAAAGAAAAATTTGTTCCCGAACTGTTTCAAGATATTGTTTACAGTGACTCAGATATTTCTTTTTCTAATAATAGATCAATGATTAGAACCTTTATTCTTGCCAAGATGATCGATTTTTGTGAATTTAGTAAAAATGACTCAATCTTGGTAATTGGTTGTTTAAATGGTTATTCTGTTGCAATTCTATCAAATTTAGCAAACTATGTTTTTGGTTTAGAGAATAAGAATGAGCTGGTTTTAGAGGCTAACGACCTTCTTTCTTCAATGAATTTTCATAACTGTTCAGTTTTTTTTTCAAAAAATCTTTCGGATGGTTTGTTAAAGAATGCTCCATACGACAAAATTTTTATTGAAGGGTCTGTGAACTTTGTCCCAGAAAAAATAGTTGAGCAACTTAAAGATAATGGAAAGATTTTTACTGTATTAAATCGTGCAAATGATAGTTTTGGAGAATTTGTTTGTGGTGTAAAAATTGACTCAAAAATATCTTTTTCTAATTTATTTAATACTAATATAAAATTACTAAAAGATTTCATGATCGAGGAAAATGATTATGAAATTAGTGTATAATTTATTATTATTATTATTATTGTATTCTAAAGTATTATTTTCAGAAAACTTAATTAGCAATGATTTAAAAAACTCATTAACTAATTTGTACAACTACAGTCCAAAATTAAAATACGATAGAGAATTATTAAAATCTAAAGATGAATTATTACCACAGGCTTACTCAGAATTTAGACCAGAGATTACTGGGTATTATCAAAAGGGAAAGATTGATACAAACTCATCAGGCTTTAACATTACTTCCGATGGTGTTAGAACGGAAACTAATAAAGGGGTTGTTATAACTCAACAAATCTTTGATGGAGGCAGTAGTTTAAGTAACATTTCAGTTGCTAAAAATGAAATAAATGTCCAAAGATCATTGTTAAAACAGTCAGAACAAGAAACTTTTCTTGAAGCTATTAAACTTTATGCTGAATTAGCAACTGAGATTTCTAGTTTAAAAAAAAATGAGAAAAATGTTGAATTTTTAAAGGGGCAATTGAATTTGACAAAGCAACAATTTGATATTGGTGAAGTAACATTAACAGATGTATCAATTGCTGAATCAAGATATTCTCTGTCTGAGTCTCAATTGCTTAAGACAAAAAATATAATAAATTCTTTGACAGCTAAATATAGTGCATTATTTGGGTTAATTCCAGAGCATCCAAAAATAGATTTATTATTTGAACAAATATCTATTAATAAAAATAAGGCAAAGGAATATAGTAAAAAAAATAATCCTAAACTGTTAAGTATTTTTTGGAAAATTAAGTCATTAAAAAAACAAATAGAAAGTTTGCATAGAAAAAAATTACCTTCTGTTAAATTGGAGGCAGAAGCAAAAATTAATGAAGGTTATTTTAGGACAGATAGCTCAAGAGAAGTTTTATCAGCTTATACTAAGGTTGATATACCTTTGTACCAATCTGGTACTGCTTCATCCAAAATAAGAGAGGCAAAAAAAAAACTCTTTGCTCAGAAAGAACTTTATAAGCAATATAAAAATGAAATAGAATATAATTTGATTTCATCTATTTCTTCATATAATTATTCCTATGCTATGATTGAAGCATATAGAAAACAAATTGAATCAAACAAAATTTTTCTTGAAGGTTTGGAGCAGGAGTTATTGCTTGGAGAAAGAACTACTTTGGACGTGCTTGATGGTGAGCAAGAACTAGTAAAATCTGAACTAGATTTAATCAATGCTTATAAAGATTTATTTATCTCATATTTCGAAATTTTGTTTTATCAAGGTAACTTAAATGCAAGTTATTTAAAGTTGTCAGTTCGAGACTTTGATGCAACTCAAAACCTTGAGCGAGTGAAGTTTAAATGGTTAGATATTATTGATTAAAAAAATGTTAGATAAAAGGTTCAGCGCAAAAGATATAGAAAATGAATGTTTAGATATCTGGGAAAAAAAGAAAACATTTAAATTTAGTGATAAAAGATCAAAAAAATCTTTTTGTATAATGATGCCTCCTCCTAATATAACAGGCAGTCTTCATATGGGACATGCACTTACTTTTACCCTTCAGGATATACTTGTAAGGTATCAAAAAAAACTTGGAAAAAATGTTTTGTGGCAACCTGGGATTGACCATGCTGGCATTGCAACTGAGATAGTAGTGGAAAAAAAATTGTTGGATGAAGAAAAAAAAAATAAGAGGACTCTTGGTAGAGAAAAATTTATCAAAAAAGTTTGGAACTGGAAAAATGAATCAGGTGGAAGAATTGTCAATCAGCTCAAGCGTTTAGGAGCTGCTGTAGATTGGTCAATATCAAGATTTACTATGGATGAAGGTTTAAGTAAATCTGTTAATGAAGTTTTTGTTAAACTTTATAGTAATCGTTTGATTTATAAGGATAAGAGACTAGCTAATTGGGATCCAAAGTTACAAACAGCTTTATCAGACCTTGAAGTGACACAAAAAGAAACAAATGGTAAATTGTGGTTTATAAAGTATAAAGTTTATGATGAAGATGATTTTTTAGTAGTTGCAACAACTAGACCTGAAACTATGTTTGGAGATGTTGCTATTGCCATACATCCTAAAAATAAAGGGCTAAAGAAATTTATTGGAAAAAAAGTCTTAGTTCCATTCACTAAAAGAATCATCCCAATCATAGCTGATAAATATGCTAATCCAAAAAAAGGTTCTGGTGCAGTCAAAATTACTCCTGCACATGATTTTAATGACTTTATTGTTGGTAAGAACCATAAGTTGGATGTTATAAATATTTTTGATTCTTTTGCAAAATTAAATAAGAATGTTCCTGAAAAATATTTTGGTATTGATAGATTTGAAGCTAGAAATCTAATATTAAATGATTTACATCAAAATAAGCTGATAGAAAAGGTAGAAGATAATAGTATGGTAATACCTATAGGTGAAAGGTCTGGATCCATTATTGAACCTTACTTAACCGATCAATGGTTTTTAGATGCAAAAAAACTGTCTATTGCTGTAAAGAGGTCAATTAAAAATAATGAATTGAATTTTTTTCCTAGCTCATGGCTTAATACATTTAATCACTGGATAAATAATATTGAGCCTTGGTGTATTTCTCGACAAATATGGTGGGGACATAGAATTCCTGTCTGGTATACAAATAATAATAATATTATTGTTGCAAGAAACTTTGCTGAAGCTAAAAAGATTGAAAAAAAGCTTCCAAATACTAAAATAACTCATCAAGAATCTGACGTGCTAGATACATGGTTTTCTTCTGCTTTATGGCCATTCTCAACACTTGGCTGGCCACAAAATAATCCAACACTAAGAAAATATTATCCAACAGATATTTTAGTTACTGGCTTTGATATAATTTTTTTCTGGGTTGCAAGAATGGTGATGATGGGATTGCACTTTATGAAGAAGGTCCCTTTTAACAGCGTGTATATACATCCATTAGTTAAAGATGAAAAGGGAGATAAAATGTCAAAATCAAAGGGGAATGTAATTGACCCACTACATTTGATAAATTTATATGGAGCTGATGCCCTTAGATTTACTTTAACTAATTTATCAACTCAAGGGCAAGATATAAAATTATCAGATAAGCTAGTTGAAAATGGTAGAAATTTTATTACTAAACTTTGGAATGTAGCTAGATTTTCGCAGTTTAATAAATTTTTATCCAAGAAAAACTATAATCCCCAAAAAAATATTTTATTAATTAATAAATGGATAAATTTTAAATTTATTTCTACTCAAAAGAATGTATTAAAGCATTTAGGAAAATATAAATTTAATCTTATTATTTCTGATTTATACCATTTTATTTGGAGCGATTTTTGTGATTTATATATTGAATTTTCAAAGTTTTATTTGAAAGATAAAAAAAATTTTTCTGAGATATCTTCAAATTTTAGTTATATTTTTAAAAACATACTTAATCTTATTAATCCAATTATTCCTTTTGTTACTGAAAAGATTTCAAAAGATTTAGGTTATTCTTCTGAAAGTTTGTATCATAAAGAGTTTTCTAAGACCAATCGAAACACTATTAATAAAAGTGAACTACTTAATTTTGAAAGTTTGATAAATTTAGTAAAAGAAATAAGGTTTCGTCTTAAATGTTTTGAAAAAAATAAAAAAGTTTCTCTATATATATTGTCAAAGAAAAAATTTTTTTGGCTGGATGATCATTATCTATTGCTTAAGGGAATCTTTAATTTTGAAGAAATAAGCTATAAAGATGAAATTGATCAATATAAAAAAAGTATATTTCTTGTCACTGGTATTAAATTTACGTTATTCAGTAATACTGAGATTAGTAACGATAATGAAATAAAAAAAAATATTGAATTTTATAAAAATGAAGTAAAGTTTTTTGAGAAGAAATTAAAAAACAAAAACTTTGTAGGTAAAGCTCCAGAAAAAATTGTAAATTTGCAAAAGAAAAAACTAGTGTTAGCAAAAAAGAATCTTAAACTACTGACTAAAAAAGATGTTTAAGATTAGATTTAATGATTTGATTTTTTTATCAAATTCAAGGGCTATAAAAAAAAAAAATGTGATTTTTTTATTTTATGGGATTGGAGGGGCTAGTAACGACTTTAAATCTATTTTAAGTTTATTTTCTGTTAAAAATCAAATTTTAATACCTGAGCTTCCTGGGCATAATGGTCATTATTTTAGAAACTGTAATGCTTTATTATTTTTTGCTAAAAGTATTTTTTTGTTCATAAAAAAAAAAAAAATTGAAAAAATATTTTTTTTTTATCAAAAAATAGGTGGAATTATTCCAATTTTATTAGTAAAAAATTTTCTTAAAAAAAAAATTAAAATAAAAAACTTTGTTAATTATGAGGGTAATTTATGTGATCATGATACTGAATTAGTTACAAAAAGAACGGCTTCTTACAAGAAAAGTGAATTTAACAAGAAATATAAAAAGTTAATAGAAAAATGTGAGCAATCATCAATAGAATATTTGAATTTTTGGGCTGATTCTATGAAAAAAACATTGCCTGAAGCTTTTTTTCAGCTTTCTAAGGATTCAGTTGCCTATAGTAAAGGCCGATATTTACTCAGTTTTTTTAGAATATTCTTTGATAAAAAAGTTTATGTATATGGCGCTAATAGTAATATTTGCTTACCAAAATTTTCTTTTGGTTCAGTAAGATTTAAAATAAAAGGTTGTGGACATTTTTCTCATTTTGAAAATGTCTATGAATTTAATAAAATGTTTACTTTTTTATTACTAAAATCATGAGTATAAATTAATAATGATAAAGAAATCTAGATTGCCAAGTCGTCATGTAAGTATAGGCCCTAAAAGTGCACCTCATCGATCTTATTATTATGCAATGGGTTTGAATGAGAAAGAAATCAATCAACCTTTTGTTGGAGTTGCTACTTGTTGGAATGAAGCTGCACCTTGTAATATTTCTTTGTCTAGACAAGCCCAGTCAGCAAAGAATGGAGTTCAAGAGGGTTCAGGGACACCAAGAGAATTTACAACTATTAGTGTAACTGATGGCATAGCAATGGGCCATGAAGGTATGAAATCATCATTGGTTTCAAGAGAAATCATTGCTGATTCAATTGAATTATCAGTAAGAGGACATTGTTATGACGGATTAGTTGGGATCGCTGGTTGTGACAAATCTTTACCTGGTATAATGATGGCTATGTTAAGATTAAACATTCCCTCTGTTTTTATGTATGGAGGATCCATCTTACCTGGTCTTTACAAGGGAAAAGAGGTAACCATTCAAGATGTTTTTGAAGCAGTAGGTGAATTTGATTCAAAAAAAATTACTGAGAATGAATTAAATGCATTAGAAAAAGTGGCTTGTCCATCTGCTGGATCTTGTGGAGGACAATTTACTGCTAATACAATGGCTTGCGTTGCAGAAGCTATTGGACTTGCTCTACCAGGCTCATCATCCACTCCAGCTCCTTACAAATCAAGAGATAAATTTGCATATGCATCAGGAATAGCTGTGATGAATTTAATTAATAAACAAACTAAACCAAGAGATATTGTCACTAAACAATCTTTAATTAATGCTGCAAGAATTGTTGCTTGTAGTGGAGGATCAACCAATGCAGCACTTCATTTACCAGCACTTGCAAATGAGTTAGGCATAGATTTTGATTTATTAGATGTTGCAAAGATTTTTAGAGAAACACCTTATATTGCTGACTTAAAACCAGGTGGAAAATTTTTAGCTAAGGACCTTCATGAAGTTGGAGGAGTTCCAATTCTAATGAAATCATTGTTGAATGGTGGGTATTTAAATGGAGATTGTTTAACAGTTACAGGGAAAACAGTAAAAGAAAATCTTAAGGGGATTATTTTTAATACTGAAAAGCAAAAAATTGTTTATTCAACTAAAAATCCAATAACAAAAACTGGTGGAGTTGTTGGTTTAAAAGGAAATTTAGCTCCAGATGGGTGCATAGTAAAGATTGCAGGGATGCATTCTTTATCTTTTAAAGGAAAAGCCAGATGTTTTGATTGTGAAGAAGATGCATTTAATGCTATTAGCTTGAGAAATTATTCAGAAGGTGATGTGATTATAATTAGGTATGAAGGACCTAAAGGTGGACCAGGAATGAGAGAGATGCTTGCTACAACAGCTGCAATATACGGTCAAGGGATGGGTGAGAAAGTTGCTTTGATTACTGATGGAAGGTTTTCAGGCGCTACGCGAGGATTTTGTGTTGGTCATGTTTGCCCAGAAGCTGAAGTGGGTGGACCAATAGCTTTAATTAAAGATGGTGATGAAATTTTAATCGATGCCAAAAATGGCAAAATAGAAGTAGATATTTCCAAAGATGAAATAAATAAAAGAAAAAAAGGTTTAATTAAAAGAGCATTTAATTTTGGTTCTGGAGCATTATGGAAATTTGCTCAAAATGTTGGTTCTGCTAGATTTGGGGCGGTAACCCACCCAGGTGCAAAAAAGGAAAAATCAGTTTTCTCAGACATTTAAGTTAATCCATAATGGAGCATGATCTGATGGCTTCTCACACCCCCTAAATTTGCTTTCTATTCCAAAATTAGATATAAGTTCGGTAATTTTTGGTGATGTTAAAAAATGATCTATTAGTATTCCATCATTTCTTTCCCATGATGCTCTTTGATAGTCCCAAAATGAAAATTCAGACCCAGGTTTACAAAAAAGTCTAGCTGAATTAACTAATCCAGTTGAGATTAATTCTCTAAATTTTTTTCTTACATTTATATTCCCAAGTGCATCATTTCTCCAGTCTGAAAATTTTTTAGCATCAAAGATATTTTCTATCACGTTAAAATCACCACCTATTACTAAATTTTTTTTCTCTCTCATAAATTCTTTCATTGTATTGTTAAATTCAGTTAACCAATCAATTTTAAATTTAA
>CAYYMX010000065.1:0-7890 GCA_964473045.1 uncultured Alphaproteobacteria bacterium
GACCTTCCATAGCATCTGGCAACCAAACATGTAGTCCAAATTGAGCAGACTTGCCCATACATCCAATAAAAAGTAATATTGAAATTAAAGTTATAGAATGAATTTCTAAACCAAAAAAACTGAAATATGAATCTATATGCGAATCAATTAAAATCATAATTTCATTAATATTAATAGTTCCAAAAACTAAAAAAATTGTAAATAATCCTATTAAGAATCCAAAATCACCAACTCTATTAACAACAAAAGCCTTAAGTGCAGCTTGATTAGCCTTATCTTTGTAATTCCAAAAACCAATCAACAAATAAGACGTTAAACCAACGCCTTCCCAACCCAAGAAAAGTTGTAACAAATTTGAAGATGAAACTAATAGCAACATAAAAAAAGTAAAAAGGCTTATGTAAGCCATAAAAATAATTCTTTTTGGATCATTTTTCATGTAACCAACAGAATAAATGTGTATTAAAGTAGAGACAAAATTAACCATTAGTACCATTGAAGAACTAAGCAAATTTAATTGAAGTGACCAATCAACATTTAAACTTCCAGATTGAATCCAGTTTGATAAAAAATAATTAGTCTGAACATTTGAATCAATAAAATAAATTGAAAAAAAAGATAAAACTGTTGAAGATGCTAATATCAAACAAGAAATAATAATTAAGTCTGAAGACTTAATTATTCTATTAAAAACAATGCAGATTAAAAAACTTGCTAACGGAAGAAATACAGCAAAAAAGAACAATTTACTATCCCTTCATCTTACTTATTATATCTACGCTTATAGAACCAGACTTCTTAAAAAAAGTTGTCAAAATTGCCAGACCAATTGCAGCCTCAGCAGCAGCAACAACAAGTACAAAAAGTGCAAAAATTTGTCCAAACAAATCATTTAATATATTAGAAAAAACAACAAAATTAATGTTGGCTGAAAGCAACATCAACTCTATAGACATAAGAATTGTAATAATATTTTTCCTATTAATAAAAATTCCAAAAAAACCTATGGAAAAAAGAATGGTTGATATTATAAGAAAATGTTCAGTATTCATTTTTTCTTTTAATTAAGTTTAATAACGTCACTTTTCTTTAATTTTTTTTGATAAATTGGATCTTGTTTACGTGAATTAATTTTCTCTTCATGAGCCAAAACGATTGCGCCAAGCATAGCAACTAATAATATAAAACCAGAAATTTGAAAAATTATAAAAAAATCAGTGTACAGATATAATCCAATAGATTTAGTATTATCATAACCATTAATTATTAACTCATCGATTTTGATTCCAATATTGCTTCTAGCATTGATAGTAGAAGTATTAAGAATCATTAGAATCTCAATTAGAAATATTGACATAAGAATAAGCCCAAATGGAAAATACTTTAAAAAACCTTCTTTCATCTTGGCTTCATTAATATTTAACATCATCACAACAAATAAAAATAAGACTGCAATGGCTCCAACATAAACAATAACCAAAGTCATGGCTAAAAATTCAGCATCTAGTAATAAAAAAATAATTGCAGCATTGAAAAAAGCAAAAATTAAAAAAAGAACAGAATGAACAGGGTTTGAAGAAAAAACAACAAAAAAACTTGAAAACAATAATACGATCGAAAAAGTAAGTTTTAAGATTTCCATTTAAAGGTACCTTGACTCCTTTTCTAAGTTTTTAGAAATTTCAACTTCCCATCTGTCACCATTACTAAGTAATTTTTCTTTATCATAAATTAATTCTTCTCTTGTCTCTGCTGCAAATTCAAAATTTGGTCCTTCTACAATCGCATCTACAGGACAAGATTCTTGACAATATCCACAATAAATACATTTTGTCATATCAATGTCATACCTTGTCGTCCTTCTTGAACCATCATCTCTAGGTTCAGCTTCAATAGTGATCGCTTGAGCAGGACAAACAGCCTCGCAAAGTTTACAAGCAATGCATCTTTCCTCTCCTGATTCATATCTTCTTAAAGCATGCTCACCTTTAAATCTAGGACTTAAGTACCCTTTTTCAAAAGGATAATTTATAGTTACTTTTCTTTTAAAAAAATATCTAAGTGTTAAAAACATTCCTGAAAGAATTTCAATTAAAAAAAGTTCTCTTAAAATGATTAGAAGTTTTTTCACGTTTTTGCTCGTTTTTTCAAATCTAATAATTATTTAAATAAAAAATAACTGATGATGTAATTATAATCCATACTAATGATATAGGAAGAAATAACTTCCAACCAAGAGCCATTAGTTGATCATATCTATATCTAGGAAGTGTTGCTCTAACCCACAAGAAAATAAAAAGTAAAAAAGAGACTTTCATTAAAAACCAAATATATCCAGGAACATAATTTAATATATCTATATCTAAAGGTGGTAACCATCCACCAAGAAATAAAATTGTAGTCATAGAACTCATTAAAATCATATTCCCATATTCACCTAAGAAAAATAGACCAAAAGACATTGACGAATATTCAACATTGTATCCAGCAACTAGTTCAGCTTCTGCTTCAGGCAAATCAAAAGGCGACCTATTTGTTTCTGCTAATGTTGAAATAAAAAAAATTACAAACATTGGAAAATGTGGTAATAGGAACCAAAAATGTTGTTGTGCTAAAACAATCTCAGTTAGATTTAAACTTCCACATGTTAAAAGTATAGAAATAATTATTAAACCAATTGAAATTTCATAAGATATCATTTGTGCAGCTGAACGCAAAGAACCTAAGAAAGCATACCTTGAATTACTTGCCCAACCTGCCATAACAATGCCATATACTCCTAGAGATGAAATTGCAAAAATATATAAAATACCAACATTTATGTCAGCTAAAACAAGTTTAAAGTCAATTGGTATGACTGCCCATGCCAATAAAGCCAAAGTAAATGTCAAAACAGGTGAAATTACAAAAATAAATTTATTTGAATTTTGAGGAAAAATAGTTTCTTTAAATAGAAGTTTAATTCCATCAGCAAATGGCTGAAACAAACCAAAAGGACCAACTACATTTGGACCTTTTCTAAGTTGCATTGCGCCTATAACTTTTCTTTCAAAATAAGTTAAATATGCAATAAAAATAAGTAGAGGTATTATTATCAGCAGGATTTTAAAGATTATGAAAAGTATATCAAAAAACATGATTTATTAAAAATTCTAACTAACACCAAAAGAAATTGAACACGATGACATAATTGGGGAATGCCTACTTACTGTATCAGTCATATAAAAATTTTGCACATTGGACTTTATTTCTTCATTTAGAAACTTATGTTTTATTTGTGGAGATTTAAAAGGTTTGTTTTCTTCAATCAAATTAATACAGGAAACATGATTATATTCAGAAAACATCAAATTTCTTAAATCATTAAAATCTTTATAATCACAATTTAAATTAAAAAGTTTAGTCATTTTATTGAAAAATATCCATGAATGATCAATATTTGGCAAGGGGGACTTAATCTGTCTACTAATCTGAGGCCTACCTTCAAGATTGACATAAATACCTTCTTTTTCAGTAAAACATGAAGTAGGTATAATAAGATCAGCTCGTGAAGCTCCTTTATCTCCATGATGTCCTTGATAAATAACAAAAACTTTTTTTGGTATTTTTTGCATATCAATCTCATCTGCACAAAAAAGATAAACAAGATCAAAACGACCTTTGTATATTTCAGAAACTAGGTTTTTCGAAGATTTAATAATCTTTTCATTATAAAACCCTAAGTCTAGTGCCCCTACTCTACCTGAAAAAGTTTGCAAAACATTAAAACCATTCCAATTGACATCCTGGCAAATTTTATCATAGAGGTCTTTAGAATAACTGAAAATTTCTTTTCCATCATCTCTACATACAGCGCCCTGGCCAATAATAAATATTGGTTTTTTAGATTTTTTTAATAATCTTTTATTTTTTTCTTCCATCAAACAATTAAGTGATTTAGGAGTATTACCTAAATCTACAACATTAAAATTTGTTTTGTAGTTACACCCTATTCTTAGAACTGGAAAATAATTATCTTTTTGAAGGTATCTTTGTCTTAATCTTGCACTTAAAATTGGAGCTTCTTTTTTTATATCTGTTCCAATTAAAACACATAAGTCAGACTCATCAATACCAGAAATCTTACTATTAAAAATATATGAAGATCTTTGTCTAGGTAAAAAAAAAGAATTGTCCTGACGACAATCATAATTTAAAGCATTTATCTTATCTAAAAACAATTTAAATGCAAAAACACTTTCACAATCAACTAAATTGCCTACCAAGGAAGCAATCCTATTTGATTCTATTGTCTCAAATTTTTTTTTAAGAATTTTCAGCACACTTTCTTCTGAATCTTCTTTAAGTTTTCCATCTATATCCCTTGAATAAAACCTATCAATTCTTTGATAATTTAACCCATCATACGCAAATCTTGTTTTATCTGAAATCCACTCTTCATTAATTTCATGATTGATTCTTGGCAAAACTCTTAAGACTTTATCTCCCTTAGAATCAATTCTTATATTGCTGCAAACTGCATCAAACACATCTATAGAGTTTGTTTTTTTAAGCTCCCATGGCCTAGCAACAAATTCATAAGGCTTAGATGTTAATGCCCCAACAGGACAAAGATCTATAATGTTTCCAGAAAGTTCCGAATCAATATTTTTTTCTAAAAAACTCGTAATTTCTGCATCTTCTCCTCTGCCAATTACACCTAATTGACTATTGCCAGCAATTTCTTCAGAAAACCTAACACAACGAGTACAGTGAATACATCTGGTCATATGAGTTTTTATTAAAGGACCTAAATTTTTATCCTTAACAGCCCTTTTTTTTTCAATAAACCTGCTAATGCCCTTACCATACGCAATCGCTTGGTCTTGAAGGTCACACTCACCTCCTTGATCACAAATTGGGCAATCAAGTGGATGGTTGATCAGTAAAAATTCCATCACACTTTTTCTTGCTTTATGAACCAAAGGTGTATTTGTTTTAACTTTCATACCTTCAGCAACTGGCATAGCACATGAAGCAACTGGCTTTGCAGAATTTTCCATTTCAACAATGCACATTCTGCAGTTTCCAGCTATTGACAATCTTTCATGGTAGCAAAATCTAGGTATTTCAATACCTGCTAATTCGCATGCTTGAAGAACGGTCATTCCAGATTCAACTTCAATTTGAGTACCATTGATAAATATTTTAGTCATTATGCAACATCTTTTCTTCTACTTCTTACTCTATTAAGAATTTCACTCTTAAAATTTTTTAACAGCCCTTGTATAGGCCATGCTGCTGCATCACCAAGAGCGCAAATTGTATGACCCTCAATTTGGTATGTAACTTCCTCTAATAACTCAATTTCCTCAAAACTACATTTTTCATCTAGGATTCTTTTCATCATTCTCATAAGCCAACCAGTTCCCTCTCTACAAGGTGTACACTGACCGCATGATTCATGTTTATAAAATTCAGATAATCTGGCTATAAACTTAATGATATCTGTTTGTTTATTAATAACTATAATACCAGCTGTTCCTAAAGCTGAACCAACTGATTTAAGAGAATCAAAGTCCATTAATACATCGTCACATATTTGTTTGGGAATTAGTGGAACAGATGAACCACCAGGAATTACTGCGAGCAAGTTATTCCAACCACCAATAACACCACCAGCATATTTTTCTATTAAATATTTTAAAGGAACTCCCATTTCTTCCTCAACATTACAAGGATTATTAACCTGACCTGAAATACAGAATATTTTCGAACCAGTATTATTTTCTCTTCCCAAACTTGCAAACCAATCAGCACCTCGCTTAATTATGGAAGGTATAACAGCAATTGTTTCCACATTATTTACTGTTGTTGGTTTTCCAAACAAACCAACATTCGCAGGAAAAGGCGGTTTTAGTCTGGGCTGACCTTTCTTTCCTTCAATACTTTCAATTAATGCAGTTTCTTCACCACAAACATATGCACCAGCTCCTCGGTGAAGAAAAATATCAAAATTAAACATAGAACCAGATGCATTATTTCCAATCATTTTTTTTTTATAAGCTTCATCTATAGCTATTTGAAGAATATTTGCTTCATTAAAAAACTCTCCTCTAATATAAATGTAACATTTAGTTGCTCCAATGGCATAACCTGCAATCAAACAGCCCTCTAAAAGTTTATAGGGTTCATTTCTCAATATATCTCTATCTTTACAAGTTCCCGGCTCACCCTCGTCAGCATTTA
The DNA here is from genome assembly GCA_964473045.1 of uncultured Alphaproteobacteria bacterium. Lineage (GTDB taxonomy): Bacteria > Pseudomonadota > Alphaproteobacteria > Methylaequorales > Methylaequoraceae > CAYYMX01. Next base: position 6,229 of record CAYYMX010000065.1, read on the forward strand.
TTACTAAATATTGCTGTCTAACCGGGTCCTTTGGCATAAAATCCCATTTCATTCCAGTCAAAAACCCTGCTCCACCTCTACCTCTTAAACCAGATTTTTTAACAATATCTATTAATTTCTGCTTAGGAGTTTTAAGTATTTTATTGATACCTTTCCAATCTCCTCTTTTTTTTGCTTGTTCAAAACTTGAAGAAAACTTTCCAAAAAGATTTGTAAAAATAATATTACTTTTTTTTATCATATCTTATTAACCAATGGTTCTGAGCCTTTTCTTTTACTTTGAGGACCAATTTTAATTTTTTTATTATCAAACATATTTTTAAGTAATTCTCCTAGTGACTTTTCTGTTAAATCTTCAAAATAATTTTGGTTAATTTTTATTACTGGTCCATTCACACATGCTCCTAAACATTCCACCTTATTCAAAGAAAACTTACCATCATTTGACCTTTCGCCTATCTGAATAGAAAGTTTTTTTTTACAAGCTGTTAGAATTTCATCAGAACCTCTTAACATACAAGGGGATGTAGTACAAACTTCAATGTGAAAATCTCCAACAGGTGAAAGGTTATACATTGAATAAAAAGTTGCTAATTCAAGCACTTTGATTTCAGGAACTTTTAAAAAATCTGAAATATATTCTATAGCTTTCTTTGGAATCCACCCCCCATTCTGAAATTGGGCAAGTGTAAGTAAAGGCATAATTGAACTTTCTTTATAATTTTCTGGATACATTTTTGTAATCTTTTTTGCCTTTTCAATATTAATTTTATTAAAGGAAAACTCCTTAGGTTGAAGATCATTAGTAGCAAATCTTTTAAACTTATTTTCCATTATCTGTCAATCTCTCCAAAAACAACATCTAAACTACCTATAATTGCAACAAGATCGGATAGCATATGACCTTTAGATAAAAACTCAGTTGCTTGCAACAAAGAAAACCCTGGAGCTCTAATTTTGCATCTATACGGCCTATTAGTTCCATCTGAAATCAAATAAACACCAAATTCACCTTTTGGAGCCTCAACAGATGTATAAGTTTCTCCAACTGGGACATGAAAACCTTCAGTAAATAATTTAAAATGATTTATTAATGACTCCATTGATGTCTTCATTAGTTTTCTTTTTGGCGGAACTACTCTGGGGTCATCACTAATACACCTACCGTCAGGCATTTTTTTAATGCATTGTTCTATTATACTTATTGATTGTCTCATCTCTTCAACCCTAACTAAAAACCTTTCAAAACAATCCCCGTTAGTCCCAGTTGGTATCTTGAAATCCATTTCTTCATAGCACTCATATGGCTGGTTTTTTCTTAAATCCCAGTTCACTCCTGAGGCACGTAAACATGGTCCAGTAAAACCCTTATCTAAAGCATCATTCATACTAATTTTTCCAATCTCTACAGTTCTTTGTCTAAAAATTCTATTGGTCTCGAGTAATTTTTCTAAATCATCAATTTTCTTAGGAAATCTATTACAAAAAATTTTTACATCTTCAAGTAAACCTTCTGGCAAATCTTTGTGAACACCTCCAGGCCTAAAATAAGCAGCATGAAGACGAGCACCTGAAACTCTTTCATAAAATTCCAGTAAAACTTCTCTTTCTTCAAAAAGCCATAAAAAAGGAGTCATGGCACCAACATCAAGCGCAAATGTA
>CAYYMX010000066.1:0-7792 GCA_964473045.1 uncultured Alphaproteobacteria bacterium
AAATTTACAGTTAATATTCCAAACAATGTTGGAATGATTAAAAACAAACGTTTGAAGATGTAGTTTAACATTATTCTATTTTTTTTCTAACTCTCCAGATGAAAATTAGAGGAATAATCAAAAAAAGATAGTACAAATACCCTTTGTGATTTTTTTCATTGTTTTCTGGTTTTTCGATGCTTCCAATCCTTTTTGCTTTTTCTTGATCGTACCACCAAAAATCAAACCCTAAATCATATTTGGGTGATATTGCTGGTCTAGACAATTTGTTCCAATAAGCCACTCTGTAATGCCCTATATGAAATTGTGGAATTAAGTAATAATTGAATAATAGGATTCTATCAAGTATCCTTGTATATATAACTAGTTCTTCTCTGGTTTTTGAACTAATTAAATTTTCTATAACATCATCAATGACTGGATTTTTTACACCTATAATATTTGGGCTTCCAGATTGATTGGCAGTTTTTGAACTCCAATAATTCTTTTGTTCATTTCCTGGAGATATTATTGAACCATAATTGGTAACAACCATATCAAAATCAAATTTGTCTAATCGTCGCATATATTGTGAGTCATCTTGAACAGTTCTAATGGTGACATCCACACCTAATTTTTTTAGATTTCTTTTCATTGGAAGAACTATTCTTTCAAAAAGCGGTGATCTAAGAAGTATTTCAAACTTTAAAATTTCACCCGTTTTATCATGTGTTAGAACTCCATTTTTTATAACCCAACCTTCTTTTTTTAATATTCTTCTAGCAATTCTCAAATTTTTCCTCAAACCATTTTCTTCTAATTCAGTATTAGGTGGAGAAAAAACTGTATTAAAAATTTCATCAGGTATCCTCCCTTTAAATTCATTAAGAATTTTTAATTCCTTGTCGTCTGGAAGATTTTGCGAAGATAGTTCTGAGTTATCAAAAAAACTTTTGGTTCGAGTATAAGCTCCATAAAACAAGTTGCGATTAGACCATTCAAAATCAAAAGCATAACCTAATGCTTTTCTAACATTCTTATTTTTAAAAATTGATTTTCTAATGTTGAAAGCAAATCCTTGCATACCACTTGGTCTGAAATATTTTATTTCTTCAACAATTACTTGACCTTTTTCAACTGCCTTAAATTTGTATGCTGTTGCCCAGTTTTTTGATGAATTTTCTAATTTGAAATCGTAAGCTCCTGACTTAAATGCTTCCAATGCAACAGTTTCATCTCGGTAATAGTCATAATGAATGGTATCAAAGTTATAACGCCCAACGTTTACATTTAAATTTTTACCCCAATAGGTTTGATTTTTTTTTAAAGTAATACTTCTCCCTGCTTTAATATCTGAAATTAAGTATGGACCACTTCCTAATGGTGGAATCAAGGTGGTTTTACTAAAATCCTTACCTTCCCAGTCTTTTTTTGAGAATATTGGGAGTTGATATCCAATTATTAGTGGAAGTTCTGGATTAGGTTCACCTTTAAAAAAGAATTTTACTTCATCTTCATTGATTTTTTTTACCATATCTACCTGACTCCAGTAAGTTTTATATATTGGGTGTCCTTTTGAAATTATAGTTTCAAATGAAAATTTAACATCTTCTGGTTTGATCTTAGAACCATCAGAAAATTTGGCTTCTTTTCTTATTTTAAATGATACCCAAGACCTATCTTCCGGGACTTTTACTCCTTTTGCAATCAAACCATATTGACTGAAAGGTTCATCAAAAGAGGATTTCATTAAAGTCTCGAAAAGATAAGCTGCCTGAAAAGCTGGAACTCCTTTTAAGATGTAGGGGTTTAAATTATCAAATGTTCCAATTGAGAATCTTTTAATTGTCCCTCCTTTAAAGGCATCTTTGTTAGCGTAATCAAATTTTTTAAAATTTCTTGTGTATTTTAAATCACCATGCATTGCTATGCCATGTTGATAAACCAGTTCTTCTCCTTTAATAAATGCAGCATTAAAAAAAATAGATAGAAGCACTAAAAAAAATACGAAATTTTTTTTCAATATAAATTTTCTAAATGACATCACGAAGGTGTTTTAATACATTTTTATGGTGATTTTCATCAATTGATGCAAGAACTTTTCCATCAGAATTCAAATCTAAATTTTCCCCTTTCCAATCTGTTATGAAGCCACCTAATTCATTTATTAGTGCAACCTGAGCAAGATAATCCCACGGCTTCATATTGGCCTCAACTATCAAATCTATTTTTTCAGATAGTAATAAGCCATATGAATAACAATCTGTTCCAAAGATAGGAAACCTTGCCTTTGCATATATTTCTTTTATTTTATTTTGATGCAATTCTTCGAACATAAAAAAGGAAGTTGAAGAAACAATCAATTCACCAAACACTTTTTTTTTTTTAAGTAACATACATTTTTTTTGGTTCAACTTAACCCCTAAATTAATACCACCATGCCAACGTTGGTTTAAGATTGGTATATCTATAACTCCAATTTTAGGAATTCCATCTATCAAACAACTTATTAGAGTTCCAAATAAAGGTTTTCCTACGATGAAATTATGGGTTCCATCTAATGGATCAATTACCCAGACATGACTTGAATTGTCTTTTTCGTTTCCATATTCCTCACCTATGATACCATGAGTAGGAAACTTTTTTTTTAATTTTTCTCTAAATAAAATCTCTATTTTTTTGTCAATATTTGTTACGTGAGTTCCATCTTTTTTTTTTTCAATTTTAAATTTTTTAAAATAATTTTTTTTTAGCATTTCTCTACTTTTATCAGCAAATGAATTTGCAAATTCAAGAAGTTTAACTTGACTAGAGTCCATTATTTAAGAGAGTTAAGATAAATAATTAAATCTATTCTATCTGATTCTTTTTTTATACCTTTATAAACCATCTTGGTACCAGAAATATATTTTTTGGGATTTTTGAGAAAATAGAAAAGTTCTTCAAGGGTCCATTTTTTTTTAAAATTAATTAATGCCTCAGAATATTTAAAGTCTGAAATATTAGCTGAATCTCTATTAACAATCCCCCATAATGGTGGCCCTAATTTAATTTTTAAATTAAGACTTAAATCATGACAACTTGAACACTGTTTAGAAATTTTTTTCCCATTTTCTAAATTACCATTCTTAAAAAGTGTTGCTATATTAACTTCTTTTGCAACATCTTCTTCTTTAGTCTTTATTTCATCAGCTAATTCTTTTTTTTCTTCTATTACAATGTAAGCTTTATCAAATTCTTTTTCTTCAAAAAAAATATCATCAACAACCCTGAATGATTGGAATAGAATCAAAATTGACATTAAGGATAAAAAATATTTATTCATAAAATAACATCTAAGTAAATTTCTATTATACTAATATAAAATAAAGACCTTGTGACTAAAAAAAATAAAAAAAAAAAATCAATAGTAATAATTATCCCAGCAAGATTAAAATCTACAAGGTTAAAAAATAAGTTACTAAAATTAATAAATGGTGTCCCTATGATTATTTTGGTAGCCAAAAATGCCCTGAAAACAAATATAGGAAAAGTTTTAGTTGCTACTGATAGTCTCAGAATTAAAAGTTTATGCATTCAGCACTGTATTGATGTAGTATTAACTAACAAAAAACATAGAAGTGGTACAGATAGAATTTTTGAAGCCTACAATATTTCTCGGCAAAAAGCAGATCTAATTATTAATCTGCAAGGTGACTTGCCATATTTTAAAAAGGAATTATTACTAAAAACTATAAATCTTTTTCAAGATGAGAATACAGAAATAAGTTCAGCAGTTTGTAATCTAAAAAAAGATGAAGAAAAAGATGAAAATGTTGTTAAAGCTCATGTAAAATTAGATAAATTAGGCCGTGGTTTTGCTATTGATTTTAAGAGAAAGATAGAAAAGTCTGGAAATTTTTATCACCATATTGGTGTTTATATTTATAGACCAGAAACTTTAAAAAATTTTATCCTTTTAAAGCAAACAAAAAATGAAAGAGATAGGAAGCTTGAGCAAATGAGAGCAATGGACAATTCTTTTAAGATCAAATTAGTAAAAGTTTCTTATAACCCCCCAAGCATTGATACAAAAGAAGATCTTAAAAAAATTAGATTGCTTTTCAGGGCAAAAAAATATTAATTTATTTTTATAATGAGAAAAAAAACTATTTCATTTCAAGGTTTACATGGAGCATATTCTGATCTTGTGTGTAGAAAGTATTATAAAGATCTTAAAACTTTTCCATGCTCTACGTTTGAAGAAACACTTGATGTTGTTAAAACGAGAAAAGTTGATTACGCACTGATTCCTGTTGAAAATAATATTGCTGGAAGAGTTGCTGACATGCACTTTCTTTTAGAAAAAACAAATTTAAAAATAGTAGCTGAACACTATCATAGAATAGAGCATCATCTAATGTGCAAGGTTCGTGGAAAATTAAATTTTATAAAGGATGTCTTTAGTCATACTCATGCGCTGTCTCAGTGTAGACAAAATCTTAAAAATTATAAGTTAAATCCAGTGGATTTTATAGATACTGCTGGAGCAGCAAAATTTGTTTCAGAGTCAAATCATGAAAATATTGCTGCAATAGCTTCTGATTTATCGTCAAAGATTTACAAGTTGAAAATTCTAAAAAAAAACTTTGAGGATAACAAAAATAATATTACTAGGTTTCTTGTTTTCTCAACCAAGAGCGAAGAAATATCAATGAGTTCAAAAGTTATTACCACAATAATATTCAACACAAAAAATCTTCCTGCTTCACTTTACAAAGCATTAGGTGGTTTTGCATCTAATGGTATAAATCTTACAAGATTGGAAAGTTTTTTTGTAAATAAAGATTTTAAGCAGTTCTCTTTTTTAATTGATGTTGAATCACATCCAAAAAAACAAAACTTTAAAAATGCTTTAAATGAATTAAGCCTTCATTCAACTAAGGTTAATATTCTTGGTTACTACAAGGCTTCATCATTTAGAAGTTAATAATTTATTTAAAATTGGCAATTAAAATGTTAATTTAATTATGGGAGTTGAATTTAGGCGCTTGTATCGCTAATCCGGTCAGAACTGAAAAGAAGCAGCCGTAACGAATGCTAGTGGGTTAAATTTCAACTCCTTTTTTAACGTATGACGGATAACAAAAACTATATTGTTTTAGCTCGAAAATATAGGCCTCAAAAACTTTCAGATTTGATTGGCCAGGAAGAGATATGCAAAGTTTTGGAAGGTTCGATAAAACTTAAAAGAGTTGCCCAAGCATATCTTTTTTCTGGGACAAGAGGTGTTGGAAAAACAACAATTGCAAGGATTCTTGCAAAGATAGTTAATTGTATTTCTGAAATAAATGATAATGATAAACCATGCGGAAAATGCCAAAGTTGCACTTCAATTGATAAAGAAAGCAATCTTGATGTCATAGAGATTGATGCAGCAAGTAAAACCGGAGTTTCAGATGTAAGAGAAATTATAGAAAATATTAATTATAAACCAGTTTCAGCAAAAAAAAAAATATATATAGTTGATGAAGTTCATATGTTATCCAGAGCTGCATTTAATGCCTTACTAAAAACTCTAGAAGAACCGCCAATGGATGTAATCTTCATTTTTGCAACTACCGAAACCGAAAAAGTTCCTGTTACAATCTTGTCAAGATGCCAACGTTTTCAATTAAGAAGAGTAGAAGTAGATGTTATTTCACAGCATTTAGTTAGTATATCAAAAAAGGAAGGGTTTTGTTTGGATGCGGAATCATCAAAGTTAATATCCCAATGTTCAGAGGGTTCGGTTCGTGATGCATTATCTATATTAGACAATGTTTTATCAAGAGGAAAAGAAATTAATATAACGTTGGTAAGGGATGTGTTGGGTTTGTCAGATACAACTATAGTTGTTGATTTGTTTTCTCATCTTTGTGAAGGAGATGTTAAAGTTTCTTTACAAAAATTTGACGATTTATATCAAAAAGGTGTTTCTATAGACCTTTTAGCTAAAAGCTTGATGAATTTTATATATCATACAGCTCGAATAAAATCAGAAATTGATGAGAATTATCAGTTTATAGACTCTCACAACTTAATTAAAATTAAAAAAATTTCTGAAAAATTAGACATGGATTTTATAGTAAGATTTTGGGAATTGATGCAGAAATATGTGAATGAAATTTCTTCTTCTTTCGATGAAAAACAATGTTTTGAAATGGTTATAATTAGACTTTGCTACGTTGCAATCTTACCTACACCATTTGATTTGCTAGTTGAAAATAATCAAGCATTTGGAGTTGAGAATTTGCCAGCAAAAAATTTTGAAAAAGAGCCTAAAACTATTCGAAGAACTGAAAAAAAAATTGAACGATTTGAAAATAACTTAGCAAAAAAAGAATTTGAATCTAATGATAGTCAAATCTATGAAAACCTTCCTAACTACGAGAGTGATATTGAACACTTCTCAAAGTTAGTTAAAAAAATCGAAGAAAAATCTGAGATGCTAATATCATATCATCTAAAAAATTCTTTTAGATTAGTCAAGATAATTGAACCAATTTCTGAAAAAAAAATTGGAAGAATTGAATTAGAGAATATTTCCAGTGAAGTTAATGAGAAAGAGATTTTGTGGCAGACATCCAAGTTATTAGAAAACATTACAAATTTTAGATGGATTATTTCCATATCAAAAAAAAGAGGAGCAAAATCAATAAACGAATATGAAATAGAACAAGAAAGAAATATTGTAAAAAAAATTAAAGAAAATAAGCTAATTAAAAAAATTCTTGAAATCATTCCTGAATCTGAAGTACTTTCAATTAAAAAACAAAATTTAGCAGAAACATTAAAAGAAAAGGAATAAATTTAATGACCAACTTATCCCAAATTATGAAACAAGCCAAAGCTATGCAAGAAAAGATGGCAGAGGTACAAAAAAAGATAGAAGAAACTGAAATAGAAGGTTCATCTGGTGGTGGAGTTGTAAAAGTTACAGTTGATGGTAAGCATAATATTAAAAGAATAAAAATAGATACATCTATAATCAATAAAGATGAAGCAGAAGTTCTTGAGGATTTAGTTGTTGCAGCGATTAATGATGCTAATAAAAAATTAGCTGAAAATATGAGTAGTGAATTTGGTTCTCTTTCTGGAGGAATGAATTTACCACCAGGAATGAAACTTCCCTTTTAAATTTATGTCGTCTTCTCTTACTGAATTAATCAGCCTTTTTTCGAAACTGCCAAGTCTTGGCCCAAGGTCGGCTAGAAGGATAGTTCTTTACCTGTTAAAAAACAAAGAAAGACTTTTACCCCAGATTCTTGATTCGTTAAATGAAGTGAAGAACAAATTAATATTTTGTAAAATTTGCGGAAATATTGATATCCAAGATCCTTGTAAAATTTGTAATAATGAAAAAAGAAAAAGCCATAAAATTTGTATTGTTGAAGACATTGCCGATTTATGGGCTATAGAAAAGTCAAATGCTTTTGATGGTCATTACCATGTTCTGGGTGGAGTTTTGTCGGCAATTGATGGTATTGGTCCTGAAGAACTAAACATTCAGTCTTTACTTCATAGAATAAAAAAAAATAAAATAGAGGAAATAATTTTGGCTACCAATGCAACTGTAGAGGGTCAAATTACTGCACAATACATTGCTGATACTTGTGCAAGAGAAAAAATTTTAGTTACCAGATTGGCACAAGGAATGCCAATTGGAAGTGAACTGGAGTTGCTTGATTACAATACCTTGTCAACAGCTTTTGGTTCTAGGTGCAAAATGGAATAATTTTTTTGGTTCTCTTAAAAAAAAATTGAAAAAAATCAAAAAAAAATGAATATTGTT
>CAYYMX010000067.1:0-7680 GCA_964473045.1 uncultured Alphaproteobacteria bacterium
TGTGTTGAATTTCAGATTCATGGATAAAGTCAGAATATTTCATAGCCTATATTTCTAGCATAATATTTAATTAATTAAAACCATTATTCGATATGATTTGTTGATTTATTTAATCTGAAAAAAACTTGTCTAGCTATAGCAGTAATCGTAGGGTTTTCATCTTTAATTTTTTTCTCTAACTCATCCTTAGAGAAATTAACCTGAAAACCTGATCTTTTTGATAACTCCGCACAAAGATCAGTTATTATCTTTTTTACATCTGGGCTGGCTGAATCAAGTAATTGATGAAACTTTTCTTTTGTAATTACAATTAGTTCACAGGCATTTCTAGCAATAATTGTAGCACTTCTTTGCTGATTAAGAATTAAGGCCATTTCACCAAATACTTCGCCTTGTGACATGTAACCAACTCTAATATTGTCCACGAGAACATCAAGTATTCCTTGGTTTATCAAAAATGCTTTATCTCCAGAGTCACCTTGAGTAAACAGAATTTGTTCTGGTAAAAGTCTAATCTTTTTAGTGTCGCTATAAGTGTTTGTGTCTGACATTAGAAAATCATTTCAGAGAGTCTATGATGGAGTTGTAATGCTAATGCTCTGATTACATCTGGGGAGTCTTTTACAAGTTCAAGTAAATCTTGTTGAGAAATAGGTAGTTTATGAAGATCTTTCTTTCCTAATTCTTGAGACATTCGTTTGATTATTTTATGAAGTTCAATATTGGATGAAAGTAGAATTTGTTCAAGTGCATTTCTTCTAATTACAACAACCTCACTTGGAATAACTGCTTTAACGCTAGCCTTTCTTGCTTCACCAAGAATTAAAGATAATTCACCAAAAATCTCGCCTGAAGTGATAGAGGCAACTTTCTTTCCTGCAATTTCAGCTACTAAACTACCTGAAACAACTAGAAAAGCAGTTTCGCCAGGGTCTCCCTCCGTAAATATATATTGGTCAGGTAGTATTCGTAATTTTTTTAAACTCATAGTTTGCTATTTTGATGTAGCAACAAAAACTCCATCCCATTCTGCTGGTGGAGGTGATTTTTGAAACTCCATTATTCTTTCACCCATCATATTATAGTAATCGTTCATTAAATTTTTACAAAGACTTTTTCCCGTCTTAATTTCTTCCAGAGCTGTTTTCCACTTTTGATTAAAATAACATTCTAAGATTTTCTTATGTTTTATTTCTAAATCTTTAAAATCTTTGGTTTCTTTAAATAATGAATCTCCAAGCAAACAAAAAATTGAAACAGCTTCTTTTTTACCCTTCACGGCAAGCATATCTAGTTGGAGAGTAGCATAAGTATCCTTTACTGCTTCATTAGTTTCATGTCCAATAACAGTTTTTACCCCATAGCCTTTTGATTGACCCTCTAATCTCGATGCAAGGTTAACTGCATCACCCAAGACTGAGTAGTCAAAACGCTGATCCGATCCCATATTTCCAACAACACAATTACCGGTATTTAATCCAATACCAATTTTAAGTTCCAGAAAATCTTTGTTCTCTGCTTTGGCTTCTTCTTCTCGAACATCGTTAAGTTCTTTGAGTGCATTATGCATAGTTAATGCAGCATCACAGGATATTTTTTCATGTTCATTTACATCAACTGGTGCATTCCAAAAAGCCATTATACAATCTCCCATATACTTATCTATGGTTCCGCTCTTACTAATAATTTCGTCAGTAAGTGGTGTTAAAAACCTATTAATCAATGATGTTAATCCCTGAGGATCAGATTTATATGCTTCTGAAATTGTAGTAAAACCTCTAACATCACAAAAAAGAAATGTCATTTTTTTTGTTTCCCCTCCTAACACAAGCTTGTCTGGATCTTCAGCAAGCTGCTCAACTAATGCGGGTGATAAATACTGTGAGAAAGCGCCTCTGATCTGTTTTTTTTCGTTTGCATCTCTTAAATAATTTGCAAATGTATTTCCAAAGTAGATTACAAAAGTTGAAAAACCAGCAAATGTTGGGTCAAAAAGTGTTTTTTCCTCTAAGTATAATTTTGTGCTAAAATAAAAAGCACCGCCAATAACTGAGCCAAGAAGTGAAATATTTACTATTGGTCCAAACTTTAATGCTGACAGTGTTATAAAAAAACCCAACAAAACTGTAAATAATGCTTCATAGAATTTCATATTTACACCAGATTTTAAAAAAGGTGCGCCAGAAATCTTTACTTTTTCTGATTCTTTTTTAGCCTCTTCTTCAGACATTCCTTTTTTTAATGCTTGGTTATAAGCATTTGAGGCGTTTTTGTTTGATGAATAATACAAAATTGCGGAAATTACTGTATCAATCAAATTAGCATGAATTTCCACACCTGGCATTCTATCTTCAACAGGAGTTGGTCTTATATCTTTTAGACCTGTAGCGGAAGTACCTAGAATTCCTAGTTTGCCTTGTAATCTATCTTTCCCAACTCTACCCTTGATGATATCAACAGCACTAACATAGTATCTAGTTTCATTACCTTTAATTGAATCAGATTCACCATAGTGAATCCAAACTCTACCATTTTCGTCTGTGGGAATTGATGCATTGCCAATCGCTTTAGTCTGAATAACTATCTCTTCAACTCCATTGATACCTGTGCGGGTTGCAATGCTGTTTCCTTGAAATGCAACTCTTATCATATCAAGTCCGAGAGTTGGTCTAATTGTGCCAGCAACATCTGATATTAACGGGACTCTCCTAATTATTCCATCAGGTTCTTCAGCCACTGAAACAGTTCCTGAACCAGAAGCTGCCATTTCAAATTCGCTAACATTTGCAAGGAGACCAGGATATGACGTCAGCCATCGTTTTGGGTCCTTATATTCTTTTTTTCCAAGAAAAACCTTTACGGAAGTATCTTTAATATCATTTCTTTTTGCATCTCCTTCAAGATCAAGCCCAGAATGTCCAATAACTACTGGAAATTGCTTCATGTTATCAACGGCAATAGCCTCATTAGAAGGTAATTCTTTCAAAAGTTCTGCAATTTTTGGGTTTCTTTTTTCTAAATCCTTTGAAATTAATTCTGGAGATGTTCTATCTTTTTCAGCAAAAAGTACATCTAAGCCTAAAACAAGCATTCCTGCCTCTTTAGATTTTTTAAACAATTCAGCTAAAACGGTTCTGGGCCATGGCCATTGACCGACTTCTCTTAAGGATTTTTCATCGATATCTACAATTACAGAATAAGTTTGTCCATCTGTTGCCCTTGGATATTTTTTTTGAAGTACATCGAAGTATTTCAGTCTTAACACCTCTACAATTTCTGGGTCTGATATTCTTGTCAGTCCTAGAAGTAAAGCAAGAACAAAAGATACAAGTGTAACTATGAATCTAAAACTTATCTTAATCTTCATATCAAGGTTCCGCAAAACTATTACCCAAAGTCCTTATTAATGGGTAAATAAAATATGTTATCAGCCTTCGTTTACCAACTCTAAATTTTCCTGACACTTTCATACCTGGCATTATATGAAAACCAGGTGGAGTGTCTTTTAACTCATTTTCAATGATTTGACCTCTAGCTCTGTAAAAATTACCTGAGTTCCCATCAACGTCTTTGTCAACGGTATCAGCGGAAACGTAAATTAATTTTCCTTTTAACTCACCGTGTTTTTGTGCAGGTAAAGCATTTAATTGAATTTTTATAGATGTGTCAGGAATTAATTTGCTAATATCTGACGGATCAACATCAAACACAGTTAAAAGCTCCACACCTGTTGGAACTAAAGTAACAACACTTTTTCCTTGAGAGATTACTGCACCTGGATACAAAGAATGAAGGTTTAATACCATTCCATCAGATGGTGCTCTAACTATCACATCAGTTTGTTGCCTTTCAAGTTTTTTCATGTCTTCTTGAAGGTTCATTCTTTGGTCTTCAAGAGAAACAAGTTCATCGTTAATTCCTCCAAACCACTGACTATTATATTCTTCTCTATTAGATTGTAATTCACTTAATTTATTACTAGTTTTGGTGAATTCTTTTTCCAAGGATAATCTTTTATTTTTTTCACCAAGTACTTGAGCCTCTGCAACTAAGTCAAGTTCAAATAGTTCATTTTTTGATTCCTCTAGTTTTTTTTGAATATCAAGTTGTTCCTTAATGAATTTTAAATCATCTTCGGTAGATGAAATCTGTTTATTTAAAGATGCAGTTTTAGCAAGATATTGATCTTTTTTATCCTTAAAAATTCTACTTTGTCTTTTATCTGAAGGGCTATCAACGGATTTGTTAGTTCTAAGTAGAGATTGTTTTTTTAGTCTGTCAATTTTTGAGTTTACTACTGATAATTGGTAGTTAAGTTTCATTTTATCTGCTTTTTGAAGTGTTGAATCAAAAACAACTAGAGGCTCTCCTTCTTTAACACCTTGACCTTTTTTGACAAAAATTTCTTTAACAACAGAGTTAAAATTTGACTGAACCTCAACATTTGGAACAACGGTAGTAATTTTTCCAGATGCTGTAATTGTGGTGTCAACTTCAGAGATTGTTCCCCAAAGAATTAAAAGTACAACTAGTGTTGCAAAAGAATAAATTGTCCATTTTACTGACTTTGGAATTTGTTTTGATTTTATTTTATCTATGTCATCTTCAAACTCATCTAACAATTCATTCATTAAATGTTTTCTATAGTTTTTTTGTTTTTCTTCTTCAGTTAATTCTTTCTCTTCTTCTTCAGTATTACTTTCTTCACTATCTGAACTGAAAGCATCAACATTTAGTTTCTCATTAGCATTTCTTGCGTAACTAGCTAATTGTTGCATCATATTAAAAGCGGTTTGGGGTGAATTTTTTAAATAACCAAGCAAAGCTTGTTGGTCTATTTCTTTAACAACAGCTTCTTCTGTTGCCCTTGCCATTGCACTTCTCGGCTGTTTATCAATTAAAGCCATTTCACCAAAAAGAGCACCTTTTTCAAGTGTTGATAAGGTTACATATTCATCACCATTAAATTTGCAAACTTCAATTTTTCCCTTAATAACTTGATAAGCAAAGTCACCAACTTCACCTTCTCTAAATAAAACATCACCAGAAGCTAAATTTCTTAATGAAGCTTGAGATTGAGAAGCTTGAGGTTGAGAGGCTTGAGGTTGAGAGGCTTGAGGTTGTGAAGTTTGAGCTTGAACTTTTGAAGCTTTAGCTTTTGAAGCTTGAACTTTTGAAGTTTTAGTTTTTGAAGTTTTAGCTTTTGAAGCTTTAACTTTTGTTTTTTTTTTCTCAGCCATTTCTTTAATTTAACCTAACCTGTTTTTTTAAACGTATTACTCGTATTTATTCCCAAAACAGTCATTTGTTTGTTGAATGTTTCACTAAAAAATCCAGGCGTTTGTTTTAGTGATTCAAAAGACCCTTCTTGAGAGATTTTTCCTCCATCTAATACAAATATTTTGTTGCAAAGTCTCAAATGCCATAAACGATTTGAAACTATCATTACCGTTCTTCCTAGAGCAATGTCTTGTAAGGCATCGTAAAGCTTTATCTCACTATCTACATCAAAACCACTTATAGCATCATCTAAAATTAAAATTCGAGGATTTCTAATTAATGCTCTAGCTATTGCAAGCTTTTGCCTAAAACCAGTTGAAACATTTGATGCATTATCCTCTATAAATGTTTCATATGCATCAGGAAACGATTCAATTTCATCGTGTGCAAAAACCTTTTTGGCAGCCCAAGTGATTCTATCCATTGATGAGTTTGGCATTGCTCGTGAGATAATTTCTCTAATTGTTCCTGGAAAAAAATAACTATCTGCACCAACCAATGAAACTTGCGATCTTATGTGACTAAGATCAAGCAATCTAAGATCAATATTGTCAAGTGCAACCATTCCTGAATTTGGTCTGTATAATCCTTGAATTAATTTTGCCATGGTGCTTTTCCCACAGCCACTTTTTCCAGTAATTCCAACAATCTGTCTGGGATTAATATCTATTTTAATATTACTAAGAATTTTGGTGTTGTCATCATAAGAAAAATCAACATTCTTAAAACTTACTTGTCCCATAAGTTGAGGTTTCTGTCCTCTAACAGTTGTTTCAGAATTGCCGTCTACAATTCCTGATACAATTTGCAGAGATTGAACAAGCTTGGTAATTTCAGTTTTTAGAGTAACTATATCAATTATGGGTCTAGAAACTCTAGAAGCAAGCATATTAAAACCAACTAAAATACCAGCAGATAAACCACCTGAAAATACTAGATGAACACCAACAAAAATAATCATAGCAGTCATTAATTGATTTATTGTTGAAGTAATATTTTGGAGTACAGCCGTTCTTTTTTGCATGTCATCAGCTGCAATAACATAATTGGCCTCAATATCTCTCCAGACTTCTTTTAAACCAGGCTCTAAAGCTAGTCCTTTAACATTTTCAATTCCGTTGACGGCTACAGAAATAAATTCTTGTCTTTTTGCATCAGCTTTACTTACACCACCCATAGACTCTCTTTGTTTTTGAGAATAAAACATAGAGGCTAGTGCACCAGCGATGCTAAAAGTAAAAACCACCATAAAAAGTATGGGGCTGTAAAAAAAAAGTATGGGTACAAAAACAAAAAGACTTATTGAGTCAAGTCCAGTTGAAATAAGTTTTTGGGTTAACAAACTTTTTATTTGAGAGATTTGGCCAGTAAATCTTAAAAAAGATTGTGATTCTTTATGAAACCTTTGCATTGGTAATGCTAAAAGCTTTTCAAAGACTCTAACAGATAGTTTGGCTTCAATTTTTTGAGATAAAAAATCTAATAGATAAGCTTTTAAAAAACCAAGAATTCCATTGAATATATAGGCAACAACAACTCCAGAAGTAATTACGTATAATGTTGAATAAGCTTCATAGTTAACAACTTTGTCTAGTACTAGCATCATGAAAACTGCAGGCACTACGGCAAAGATATTTAAGATAAGAGCAACAATAATAACTTGAACCATTACCGTCTTATTCCTAAAAGTTTCTCCAAATAGCCAACCAATTTGTAATTGACTTGTCTCCTCAAAAATTTTCAGTTTAGCCTTTAAAAGAATGACTTCACCGTCCCAACCTTTTTTTAATTCTTTTAGACTAATTTGTTGAGGTTTTGGACTGGACACTCCAGCATCTAAACACAAAACTGATTTTTCATCATCTGATGTCATAACTCTGAGAGCAATTATATATCTGCCATTTTTTAATCTGAGAATTTGTTGTTTTTTAGCTAAAAGTTTTATTAACTCATCTTCATTAATAGATGTAGCCTTTGCTTTTAAATCAAAAGAACGGGCTAACTCGCACATTTCTTTTTGATTTAACTCTCTATCATCTATTTTGAATCTGTCGGGTATATCATTTGAGCCAATATGGATACCCAGTTGTCTGGCAACTAGTATTATAGCTTTTTGCGATCCTCTGATAGCTTCCATAATCTCCTCCCCAACATATTATATAAAATTTTGACAGAATCAAAACAAAAAAAAAACCCCCTTAGAACTTACTAAGGGGGTTTCTCAATCTCAACAGATTATGTGGAATTAACCACCCATTTCTGAAGGATCAGGATCATCGGGAGGAGGAGGAGGCATATCTCCTGCCATATCTCCTTCAGGCGGTGGTCCCATATCTCCTTCTGGAGGTGGTCCAGCAGGATCATGATGTTGACCAGCGTCATGCATATGAGCATCTGCTT
>CAYYMX010000068.1:0-7593 GCA_964473045.1 uncultured Alphaproteobacteria bacterium
TGAGGCATTGAAAAAGGATTATGACTAAAATCAATCTTTTTAGTTAATGAATTTATCTCAAACATTGGGTAATCAACTATCCAACAAAATTCAAAGCAATTATCTTTTAAAAGGGATAGTTCATTACATATTTTATCTCTGACTAATGATGCAAATTTTCTAGCTGAATCTATTTTATCACTCACAAAAAAAACACTATCTTCATTTTCAAGTTTTGTGAGTTCTCTAATTTTTTCCAAACTTTCTTTTCTGAGATTATTAGCAATTGGCCCCTTAAACTCATCGTTCTCAAATATTATGTACCCTAAACCTTTTTGATCATTTTCTCGCGCCCAGTTGTTAAGTTTATCAAACCAACCTCTTGGTTTTCTGCTAGTCTTTGGGGCTTTAATAGCTTTTACAACAAAACCTTTTTTTAGATTTTCCTCAAATATCTTAAAGCCTGAATTAGAAAAACACTCTGAAGCATCAAGAATAATTAACGGGTTTCTTAAATCAGGTTTATCAGTTCCATACATTTCCATAGAATTATGAAATTTTATTTTCTTAAAGGGAGGTTAGCTAATATTTTTATTTGAATTTTCCATAAAAATTTCATACATCACTGGTTCTATTGTTGAAAAAATGTCATCCTGATTAACAAAAGCCATCTCGAAATCCAGCTGATAAAATTCACCTGGAGATCTATCGGCTCTCGCATCTTCATCTCTAAAGCAAGGAGCTATTTGAAAATATTTGTCAAAATTTGAGACCATTAGTAATTGTTTAAAAATCTGGGGAGCTTGAGGAAGTGCATAAAACTTTCCTTTTTGAAGTCTGCTAGGAACTAAAAAGTCTCTAGCTCCCTCTGGAGATGAGGCAGTAAGAATTGGTGTTTGTATTTCTAAGAAGCCTCTATCAATCATTTTGTTTCTAATACTATTGATAACTTTTGATCTTAGAATAATGTTGTTATGAATTTTATTTCTGCGTAAATCTAAATATCTGTATTTAAGTCTTATCTCTTCAGGAGAATCATCATCTATTGATACTTGGAATGGAATCTGATCAGATTCATTTAACACTTCAATAGTATCAATAACAACTTCAATTTCACCAGTAGAAATATTCTTATTTATTGTATCAATAGACCTTCTTAAAACTTTACCACTTACTTTTACAACGCTCTCAAGTTTTAGAGATTCAATTCTACTAAAATCTTTATAGTCTGAATTTATTACACATTGTGTAACGCCATAGTGATCTCTCAAATCAACAAATAGTAAGCCACCATGATCTCGCTTTTTATTCACCCAACCGACAACAGAGACTTTTAAATTAACATGATCAATTAATAGTTCTCCACAATTATGCGTTCTGTATTTATTCATGAAATTTGAATATTAAAAATTAAAATGATAACTTAAAAAAGTGTTAATTTATAACAATTGTCAATTAAAACAATTCTATCAAAAATGTCAAAAAGATAAAATAATTGCAATTGATACTGAATTTTATCGAGTAAGTACCTACTTTCCAAAACTCTGTCTTATTCAACTTTCTAGTTTAGATTCTTCATTTATTTTGGATCCAATTAAAACAAAATTAGATTTGAACATTTTAAAGGAAATTTTGGGAAATCCGAAAATTAAAAAAATCTTTCATTCAGCAAGTCAAGATATAGAAATTTTTTACAACTTATTTAAAGAGATACCTAAATCTGTTTTTGATACTCAAATTTGTCTTATGCCTCTAGGGTATTCAAATTCCACTAGTTATGCCGAAGCATGTCAAGAACTTCTAAAAGTTAAGATACCTAAAGATAATCAGTTTACTGACTGGAGAAAAAGGCCTTTATCAAAGGAAAAAATTAATTATGCCCTGAATGATGTTAAATATTTGATACCACTCTACAAAATAATTATGAAAAAATTAAAGATCCTTAATAGAAGTTCATGGGGAAAAGAAATGCATGAAAAACTTTTGAACAAAAAGAATTTTTGTCAAAAAAAAAAATTTGCCTGGGAAAGGGTAGATTTTACTCCTAAAAATCACTATGAATTAGAATTAATTCAAAAACTTAGTTTCGAAAGAGAATTTTACGCTATTAATAATAATATTCCAGTCAAAAAAGTACTAGAAAATAAGAATCTAAAAAGTATTTGTAATAGTGAAATAAATTTAAAAAAAAAAGAAAAAATCTTGCAAGATTTTGCAGAAAAAGATTTTACGGGAAAGGTTCTGAAAATATTACGTAAGCCGATAAACAAAAGGAAACTATTTCCTATACCAAGAATTTTTGATGAAGAAAGAAAAAAAAATTATAAATTAGCAAAGACATTAATTGAGAATAAAGCAAAATGTCTAAATATTCACCCGAGTCTAATTGCAAATAAAACAGAACTTAAAGAATTTATAATGGGAGAAAAAAATATTATTAAAGGATGGAAATACAAAATCTTCAAAAAAGAATATTTTCTTTTAAAAAAATTAATTTAAGTTCTTAATCAATTCATTTAAAAATCTGTGTGATATTTTAGAATGTGATTCCAATGATGCTATATCAATTTGTTTAGCAATCTGTATCGCTGATGAATATGTTCTTTCTATTCTATTGCAAATAAAATCAAGAAATTTATTTTCTATTTCAATGTTTCTTGTTGTTAGAAATGTTTTTATAATTTTCTTTAATAATTCTTCATCTGGCTCTTTAACTTCAATAACAGTAGTAGCTGATAATCTTGAAATAAGGTCTTTAATTTCAGAAACAATAAATCGAGGGGGTTTTTCAGATGTCATCAAAATAAATGATTTTATTTTAGACTGTTGAATATTAATAAAGTTTAAAATTTTTTCTTGAAAAGATTTATTATTTTCCTCAATTAAACAATCAATATTGTCAAATACACAATTTCTAATTTTATTTTCTAGAAAGCCATTGTTAAACAACTTCACAAAGTTTTTTTTTTCTAAATTTTTGGCACCTGTTTTCTCAATCCATATTTTTGAAATAGTAGTTTTTCCACAATTCTTTGGCCCGTAAATAAAAACAATTTTATTTTGCCATTTTGGCCAAGATTGAATCAAATTATAGGCTAATGAATTTTTTGAGTTGATACAAAATATATCTTGATTTTTATACCTAAAATCAAATCTAATAATTTCTTTTTTCATCATCAATATGAGACAGTATTGTGATTTTCCAAACTTAAATTTTTCTCTATCCTTATTTCGCTACTTTCCAAAACTAAATTCAGTTGTTCTAAAGAGTACTCACTGGCAACTTTATAAACAGCATAATCTTTATTGAGTTCGGTCAAAATCATCTCACCAGATGATAATACTGAGCGAATCTTCTTTTCCACAAATAGGCTTTTCTTTAAATCATTGAATTTTAAGGATAGGTAAAAAGAATTAATTACATCTAATTGATCATCTAAATCTTCAATTCTTTTTTTCCACCAAGTTTGTAATTCGTTAATTGCAAGCTTAGCTATCATTTCAACCTGAGATGATTCCGACTCTCTGGTAAAGATTTTTTCAGTCAAAACATTTAAGTCTGAAAATTTATTTTTATTAAAAAGTCGAAACTTTAAATCAGATTCAAACTTTTTTTTTTCATGATTATATTTTTCATCAAGGTAAAGAATTATTGCTGATTTTTTTTTGTGATAATTTAAAAATTGTTTTACAATATTCATATCTTCATCTAGAACCTGACTTGATGAGATTCTAAATTTGTTAATATGACTTTTTTTTGGAAAAAAAAGTTTTAAAAGGCCTTGTTTATCATATTCTGCAAGTAAATTGTCATACCAATAATTATCATCTTCCCAAAGGTAAAGTGTATTAAATTTTTTATAGATTGGTAAAACTAGATAATTCTCTGAAATATGTGTTTTGGTTTTAATATTTATTTTGGAAAAAAAAATTCTAATCTTTTCAGGATTAAAATTAACGCTAACTTTTGCAAAATAATTTGTTTCACTGATTTTTTCATCCTGAAGTATAAAATCCAATACAAAATTCTCAATATTTAAATTGTCTATTTGTTGTAATTTTGAGATATCTTTTGGCTCAAGAATTTTTTTAGCTAATATAAAAAAAGCATTTTTAAACGCAATGTTTTTGGAAGATTGTCTTAAAGCTAAAATATTTCCCTCATTTTCAAGATAAATCTCGTTATTTTCTATAAGATAAATATTTTCCTTAGCATTAGTTGATGCTAAAACTAAAAAAGTTAAAATAAAAAAAATCAGGAACTTTATCAAAATATTTAATATAATTTTTCAGGTTATACTTAAACTTAATACATTTTTATTTTTTTTGAATAATTAAAAAAAAAAAGAGAGGATCAAAATTAATTTAACGTACAAATCAGCGGGAGTTGATACAAAAAAAACTTCATCACTAGTTAAAAAACTAGAAAAAATTACTAAAAAAGACTTTAGAAACGAGATTATTCAAAATCCAGGTGGTTTTTGCTCTCTTTTAGATTTAAAGAAACTTAATTATAAAGACCCTATTTTATTAAGTAGTACCGATGGAGTTGGAACAAAACTTAAGGTTGCGATTGATAACAAAAATTTTGACCACTTGGGCTTTGACTTGGTAGGTATGTGTGTTAATGATCTACTTGCAAGCGGAGGTGAACCATTAATTTTTTTAGACTATATTTCCTCTTCAAATATTAATAAAGAATTTTTTCTTAAAATAATAAAGAGTATTACGTTAGCATGCCGAAAGTCTAATTGTTCTCTAGTCGGTGGTGAAACGGCAGAAATGCCCGGCATGTATAAAAAAAATGATTTTGACATAGCTGGCTTTGCCTTAGGGGTAGTAGAAAGAAAAGATTTAATCAAAAAAGATAATATTAAAAACAACTCACTAATTTTGGGATTAGAATCTAATGGTTTTCATTCTAATGGATTCTCATTAATTAGAAAAGTTATTAATGTTACCAAGATTAAATATAATGACCGACCACCATACAGATCTTTTGAGAAAAATTTTGGTGATGATCTTTTGTTACCCACACGCATTTATGTAAACCAAATTTTGCCATTGATAAAAAAAAACCTACTTCTAAGTATTTCTCACATTACTGGCGGAGGAATCTTTGAGAATTTGTCAAGAATTATCCCTGAAAGACATCAAGCAATAATAGATTTTAAAAAATTTTCTATTCCAGAATGTTTTTTATGGGTAAGCAAAGTTGGTAGAATAAGTTCTTTAGAAATGTTGAACACCTTCAATTGTGGAATTGGAATGATTCTCATAATAAATGCAAATAATAAAGACAAAATCGTTAATTTTTTTTCAAAAAATAAAATTAAATGTCACATAATGGGAAAAATAACAGCCGCCACTCCTAATCAGAAAAAGGTTTTGGTGAAGAATTTTGGAATATGGGATTTAACTTAGCAATTTTAATTTCTGGCAAAGGTTCAAACATGCTTAATATAGTCGAAGCTTGTCAAACCAAAAATTTAAGGTCCAGTGTAAAACTTGTAATATCTAACAATCCAAACTCGCAAGGAATAAAAGAAGCAAAAAAAAGAAAAATCAAAACTTCTATAATTAGTGACCAAAATTACAAAAACAAAAAAGATTTTGAAAATGCAGTTTCTCAATTATTAGTTAAATCAAAAGTCAACCTAATTTGTTTGGCAGGTTTTATGAAAATTCTAACAAAAAACTTTGTAACACAATGGAACAAAAAAATTATTAATATTCATCCTTCATTATTACCGTCTTTCAGAGGGATAGATGCACAAAAAAAAGCACTCATTCAAAAGGTAAAATATACTGGTTGCACAGTACATTACGTTAATAAAGAAATAGATGGAGGTGAAATTTTAGATCAAAGAATTGTTAAAATTTCAAAAAAAGATAGTTTAGCCTCATTAAAAAAAAAAATATTGATTGAAGAACACAAATTATATATAAGTGTAATTAGAGACTTAGAGAGAAAGTTTAAATTATAGGTTAGTTATGAGTAAAAAACACGAAGAATTTTTTGAGAAGTTTTTGAAATTTACTGTTGTTTCGTGTATAGGAATTACAGTCCTATTGTTTTTTCTTTGGTTTTTTTTAATTAGAGCCTAAGTTATCATTTATTTAAGATCCGTAAAAATTTCTCTTTTCGGAAAAAAGAAATCGATTTCTTTCTTGGCATTAGTAGTGCTATCAGATCCATGAACAGAATTTTCTTCAACTGAAAGTCCATATTTTTTTCTAATTGTACCATCTTCTGCATTTGAGGGATTTGTTGCACCCATCAATTTTCTGTATTTATTGATAGAATTTTTTCCTTCTAAAACTTGAACTACTACTGGACCAGACATCATATAATTGCATAAATCCTTAAAGAAAGCCCTTTCTTTATGAACATAATAAAATTTTTTGGCATCAGCAGCAGAAAGCAACATCATTTTTTGAGCAACAATTTTTAAGTCTTGTTTTTCAATAAGATTATTTATTTCCCCAATAAGGTTTCTCTTTACAGCATCTGGTTTAATAATTGCCAATGTTAATTCCACAATTAAATATCCTTTTTATATAACTTTCCATTTCAACGTATTGTATTCAATAAAACATTTAGTCTTAAAACCTAACTTTTTTAATTTATTTTTTAGATTTAAATGTTCATTCATTGATTTAAAGTATGAAAAAACAAAAAATTTTCTAAAAATTTCAAATTTTTTTATACTAACATTTGGGGAAATAATTACTTGTTGAAATTCTAAAAACTTACTCATTCTTTTGTAATTTCCATCAAAAAGAACAATTTTATCTAAGTTATGAATTTTTTCTTTTTCAACCTTGTGAGGAATAAAACTTTCTTGCTCAGAAACCCATAAATATTTATCAATAATCTTTTTCTCATCTATACTACCAAGGTTAATAAGAATCTTCTGGTTTTTCTTTAAAATTGATTTGCACAATTTCTGAATTATAAACTCAAATTTTGATTTAATAAAATAAAGGTTTATTTCTGGATTGTAACTTGAATCACTCATAATTTTTCCTAACAAAAAAATCTAAAAGTCTAACTCCAAAGCCTGTTCCTCCAGCTCTTGAGAATCGTGTACCTTTATTAGACCATGTTACACCAGCTATATCTAAGTGTGCCCAGTTAGTTTTACCAATAAATCTTTTTAAAAACTGAGCAGCAGTAATACTTCCAGCTCCTCTTGTGCCTGTGATGTTTTTCATATCAGCAACTTTACAATTTAACAACTTATCAAATTGATTATCCATTGGAAGTCTCCATGCCAATTCACCTGTTTCATGAGAAGCCTCTAATATTTTTTTTGCTAAATTATCATTATTTGAAAACAATCCTGCATATCTGTCTCCAAGTGCAACAATTATAGCTCCAGTCAGAGTTGCAAGATCAATCATAATTTTAGGTTTGTAATTCTCCTTTATATACCAAAGAATATCAGCAAGAACTAGTCTGCCTTCTGCATCAGTATTTAAAACTTCTATTGTTTGTCCTGATAAAGATTTTACTATATCACCAGGTCTTTGAGCATTACCTCCTGGCATATTTTCAACAAGGCCTACTATTCCAACAGCATTAACGCTTGATTTTCTTAGTGCCAAAGT
>CAYYMX010000069.1:0-7253 GCA_964473045.1 uncultured Alphaproteobacteria bacterium
ATAACATCCGAAACAAAAAAATTTTGTGAATTGCTAATGAATGTATATAAAGACTTTGGTTTTGAAAATATTTTAATTAAGTTTGCTGATCGACCTCAAAATCGAGCTGGAGATGATAAAGTTTGGGATCAGGCTGAAAGTGCCTTGATTAAAGCCATCGAAAGCGCTGGTTATGATTACAAATTAAACCCAGGAGAAGGAGCATTTTATGGCCCAAAACTTGAATTTGTATTACGTGATGCTATAGGAAGAGATTGGCAGTGCGGAACACTTCAAGTTGATTTTGTTTTACCTAGTAGACTTGATGCAAATTATGTTGGTGAGGATGGCACAAAACATAAACCTGTCATGCTACATAGAGCAGTTCTAGGTTCTTTTGAACGTTTCATTGGAATTCTTTTAGAGAATTATTCTGGGAGATTGCCGTTATGGTTAAGTCCAATCCAAGTTGGGATTGCAACCATTAATGATGGTTGTATTGATTATAGTAAACAATTAGAAAAGATGCTTAATAGTGAAAAAATTCGTTGTATATTAGATGAAAGAAATGAAAAATTAAATTACAAAATTAGAGAACTTACACTTCAAAAAATTCCATATATTGTCGTTATAGGTGAAAAAGAAATTAAAGAAAAATCAGTAAATCTGAGAATACATGGAGAGCCAAAACAAGTTTCTTTAAAAGTTGAAGATTTTTTAAAAAAATTAAAAAATTCTTGCAGAACTTGATAATTTATGAGTTATTGAACTGTATTAAGGTTTTTAGAAAGGAAAACATAAAAGGATATGCAATTATTTTAATATGAATAGAAATTCTTATGGTTCAAAGCGAGGCCCTGCTATAAACGATAAAATTAAAGCAAAAAAAGTCAGAGTGCTTTCAGAAAAAGGAGATATGATAGGTGTTTTAGAGTTAGATGAAGCAGTAAAAATGGCTTTTGACCAAGGGCTTGATTTAGTGGAAGTCTCACCAAATGCATCACCTCCAGTTTGTAAAATCATTGATTACGGGAAATATAGATATAAGATCCAAAAAAAACAGGCTGAGGCAAAAAAAAAACAAAAGACTTTTGAAGTTAAAGAAGTCAAATTAAGACCGGGAATTGAAGATCATGACTATGGGGTAAAACTTAAATCTATCCATCGATTCTTAAATGAAGGTGATAAAGTAAAAATCACGTTAAGATTTAAAGGTCGTGAGATGGCATATCAGCAAAGGGGTATGGATGTTCTTAAAAAACTTGAAACAGCAAAAGAATATGTTGCCAAGATTGAACAAGTGCCAACTTTAGAAGGCAAACATGTGATCATGGTTGTTGCACCCCGATAACTAGAATTCAAAAACGATCTTGCTTTGCAAGAAAAAAACTATATAAATAAAAAAAAATTAATTTGATGCCAAAAATTAAAACAAAGAGTGGAACGAAAAAAAGATTTAGGGTTACTGCAACTGGAAAAGTGGTAATGTTTGCTAGTGGGAAAAGGCATAACCTTTCAAAAAGAACTAAAAAAATGAAAAGGTCTGCTAAGGGCCCTACTATTATGTCAAGTCAAGATGCTAAAGTTGTAAAAAAATATATGAATGTAAAAATTTAGCAGGGATATATGTCAAGAGTAAAAAGCGGAGGGATCACAAGAATAAGACATAAAAAGGTTCTTAAAAAAGCTAAGGGCTATTATGGCAGAAGAAAGAATACCTTTAAAGTGGCAAATCAAGCTGTTGAAAAGGCTGGCCAATATTCTTATAGAGATAGAAAAGTTAAAAAGCGCCAATTTAGAAGTCTTTGGATACAAAGAATAAATGCTGGTTGCAGATTACATGGAATTAAATATTCAACTTTTATTAACGGGTTAAAAAAAATCAACCTTAACTTAAATCGAAAAGTTTTAGCTGACCTTGCTGCTCAAGAACCAGACTCTTTTAAAGAAGTTGTAGCTAAGATAAAAGCAACCTGATATTAATTCTCTAGAATGGATAAATACGACGAACTAATTCAATCAGCACTGATTGATGTGAAAAACTCTAAGTCAATTGAATCAATTGAAAAAACTAGAGTAAAATATTTTGGTAAAAACGGAATTATTAACAAAGAATTAAAGTTAATTTCAACATTAGATAATGATCAAAAAAAAAATATTGGCCAAAAGCTCAATAATTTAAAATTAGACTTTTTTGCAAAATTAGAAAGAAAAAAAAAATTACTCGAAAAAGAAAGTATCTCAAAAAAACTTAAAAGTGAAAATTTAGATTTTACTTTGCCAACACGCGAAGAATATACTCTAGAAGCAAAAATTCATCCAATAAGCCATACGATCAGCGAAATAGTTTCAATTCTAGGTGCAATGGGCCTTAATTATGAAGATGGACCTGATATTGAAGATGATTACCACAACTTTTCTGCTTTAAACATTCCTGAAAATCACCCTGCCAGACAAATGCATGACACTTTTTATGTGGATGGAAAAGAAGTTGACCCTTATGTACTAAGAACTCATACCTCACCAGTTCAAATTAGAAGTTTAAAAAAAACCAACATTCCAATAAGAATTTTTGCTCCTGGAAGAACATATCGATGCGATTCGGACATAACCCACACCCCTATGTTTCATCAGGTGGAAGGATTAATAGTTGATAAAGATATAGATTTTGCAAACTTGAAATGGTTTCTAGATAAATTTTGTAAAATTTTCTTCAAAAAAGAAGATTTAAAATTAAGATTTAGACCATCATATTTTCCATTTACTGAGCCTTCAGCAGAAGTGGATATTAATTGCAAAATTTCATCTGGGAAAATATTTTTAGGTGAAGGCAATCAGTGGATGGAAATTTTAGGTTGCGGTATGGTACATCCAAATGTTTTTCAAATGTCTGGTCTAAAAGAAAAAAATATTTCAGGGTTTGCTTTTGGAATGGGGGTTGAGAGATTGGCAATGTTAAAATATGGAATGCCAGATCTAAGAGAATTTTATGAGTGTGATTTAAGGTGGTTAAATCATTTTGGTTTTTCATTTCTAGATTCAACCGATCTAAGTTGGTGTTAGTATGCGATTTACTCTTGAATGGTTAAAAGAACATTTAGATTTTGATAGTTCTTTAAAAAACTTGTGCGAACAACTTACTAGCATTGGCTTAGAAGTTGAAAGCGTTTCAGACCCTAGAGAAAATTATAAAGATTTTGTTGTTTCTAGAATAGTTAGTGTTAATCAACATCCTAACGCAGACAGATTAAAAGTATGTGAAGTTTTTGATGGAAATGAAAAACTTAAAATTGTTTGTGGTGCTAATAATGCAAAAGAAGATTTGATTACCGTTCTTGCTCCAATTGGTTCTATTATAAAAGCTGGAACCAAGGATGAATTCATTATTTCTAAGAGTAAAATTAGGGGGGTGATGTCATCTGGCATGCTTTGTTCAGAAGAAGAGCTTGGTTTATCTAAGATTTCAGAAGGAATAATTGAACTTGAAAAAAAAATTAAGGTTGGAAAAAAATTTTCTGAAATTTTTGATAATGAAGATATAAGTTTAGACATAGCTATCACGCCAAACAGAGTTGACTGTGCTGGGATTAGAGGAATTGCACGAGATTTAAGTGCATCTGGTTTAGGGAGATTAAAAGATAAAAAGATTCCGAGCTTTAAACCAAACTTTAAAACACCTATTAAATTACTAAACAACTTAAAAAATAGTTCTTGTCCAGAATTTGCATTGAGATTAATAAAGAATGTTAAAAACATTCCATCACCAAACAAACTAATAAAAAGATTTCATAATACAGGAATTAAAGTCATTTCTTCTTTAGTAGATGTAACGAATTTTTTCACGATAGATTATTGCAGGCCTCTCCACGTATTTGATTTTGATAAAATAGAAGGAAATATTAGTATTAGATATTCTAATCAAGACGAAAAATTTGTTGGGTTAGACGATGAGGAATATACTCTAAGTAACGGAATGATAGTAATTTGTGATGAAAAAAAAATAATAAGCCTAGCCGGAGTTATGGGTGGAAAAAGTACTGCATGTGACGAAAACACAAAGAATATTCTTCTAGAATCTGCTTATTTTTTACCAGACAGTATTGCGTCAACCGGAAGAAAATTAAAAATTTCTAGTGATGCTAGGTACAGATTTGAAAGAGGGATTGATCCAAATTCAACTATTGATGGAATTGAACTTGCTACAGAAATGATTTTAGAAAATTCTGGGGGAACAATTGGTTCCATTATTTTTGATGGCAAATATAAAAATAAAGAAAGATTAATTACAATTGACAAAAGTTTTTTTAAAAAGATTCTTGGGATAAAGATAGAAGAAAAGTTTATAGAAGAAAAACTCCTGAAAATTGGTTGTTCTATTTCAAAAAAAAAGGATGGATTTAATGTTGTTCCTCCATCTTGGCGACACGATCTGAAGATTAAAGAAGACTTAGTAGAAGAGGTTGGAAGATTGTATGGATTTGAAAAAATTCCAAAAAACCCAATAAATTTTTCTGACTCTCAAATCAAAGAAGTGACTTCTGACACCCAAAAAATCAAAAGACAATTAAAAAGATTGCTAGTGAGCCGCGGTATGATGGAAATCATTTCATGGACATTTATTGATGAAAAGTGGGAAGATCTTTTAAATGATTCACCTAATAAAATAAAGATTAAAAATCCAATAAGTACTGATCTCTCCTGCCTTAGATCTAATTTATTAGGCAATTTGTTATCAGCTTTGGAAAAAAATTATAATAAAAATATTCAAAATTTGTCAATTTTTGAAATTGGCCCTGTTTTTTTTGGGAATAAACCTGGCCAACAACTTGAACATATTTGTGGATTAAGATCAGGAAAATTGTTTGAAAAAAATTGGATAGAAAAAGAAAGAGACTTCGACACCTTTGATGTAAAGGCAGATCTTTTAAATATTTTAAGATTCCTAAATTTTAATATTGATAGCTTCAAGATTAGTTCTGAATCAAAACCTTATTACCACCCAGGGAAAAGTGGAGCAGTTTCATTAAAACAAACTAAAATTGGTTTTTTTGGTGAATTGCACCCTTTGGTTTTAAAAGAGTTTGACATTAAAAGTTCAGCATGTGCATTCGAATTAGATTTTTCTAAAGTCATGGAAATTTACAAAAAAAAATCTTCTTCCAAAAAAGAACTAAAATTTTCTCCTTACCAGATATCTAAAAGAGACTTTTCTTTTATTGTAAATAAAAAGGTTTTTTCCAATGACATACTTTCAGTTATAAAAAATATTAATAGTTCTATAATTCAAAATATTAAAGTTTTTGATTTATATGAACAAGGTGAATTTACAAACTCAATTGAAAAGGTTATTTCTATAGAAATTACAATTCAGTCTGGAAACAAAACTTTAACTGATAAAGAGATTGACGATATTTCTAATAAAATAATAGGTATAGTTGAAGTAAAGTGTAACGCCAAACTTAGAAGTTAATATTCCATTATGTTAATAAAAAACATAAGAAACTTCTCAATTGTTGCGCATATAGATCACGGTAAGTCCACACTAGCAGATCGGATAATTCAAAAATGTGGAGGACTTACCGACAGAGAAATGAAAGAGCAAGTCCTTGATTCTATGGAAATAGAAAGAGAAAGAGGAATTACTATAAAAGCCCAAACTGTATATTTAAAATACCTTGGAAAAGATTCTCAACCATATAATTTTAATTTAATGGATACGCCTGGACACGTAGATTTTTCTTATGAAGTAAGTAGATCTTTAGCATCCTGCGAAGGGTCATTGCTAGTTGTTGATTCTACTCAAGGCGTTGAAGCTCAAACTCTAGCCAATGTTTATCAGGCAATAGAAAACAATCATGAGATTATTCCAGTGTTGAACAAGATTGATCTTGCATCATCTGAGCCAGAAAAAATTAAGAAACAGATCGAGGATATTGTAGGCATTGATGCATCAAAGTCAATCTGTGTATCAGCTAAAACTGGTGAAGGCGTTGATGAACTTTTAGAAGCAATTGTTGAAAGATTACCTTGCCCCCAAACTGATGGAGAATCTACTTTAGTCGCAATGTTAGTAGATAGTTGGTATGATTCATATTTGGGAGTCATAATTCTTGTTAGAGTTAGATCTGGATCTTTAAAAAAGGGAATGAAACTTCAAATGATGGGCACAATGGCCTCTTACAATGTTGAAAAGTGTGGTTTCTTTACACCTAAAATTGTTTATTCAGAACAATTAAATGCAGGTGAAATTGGTTTTTTTACTGCAGGAATACGTCACGTCAGTGATTGCATGGTTGGTGATACCATCACAGATAAAATAAAACCAGTTAAAAAGCCTTTGGCTGGATTTAAGCCAAGTATACCGGTAGTGTTTTGTGGCTTATATCCCATAGACGCTGATGATTATGATCTTTTGAAGGATAGCCTTTCTAAACTACGATTAAATGATGCAAGTTTTTCCTTTGAACCAGAAACGTCAGCAGCCTTGGGCTTAGGTTTCAGATGTGGCTTTTTAGGTTTGCTCCATCTAGAAATTATTCAAGAAAGATTAAACAGAGAATTTGATTTAAACCTAATAACAACTTCACCATCAGTGATTTACAAAATCGAAAAAACAAACGGAGAAAAATTAGAAGTTCATAACCCTTCAAATTTACCTGAAGTTGTAAAAATTAATAAGATTTTCGAGCCTTTTATAGAAGCAACCATTTTTTTACCTGATGAATATCTTGGCCCAGTAATAAAACTTTGTACAGAAAGAAGGGGTGTTCAAAAAAATCTTACATATGTCGGAAACAGGGCAATGTTAATTTATCAACTTCCACTAGCAGAAATAGTTTTTGACTTTTATGACAAGTTAAAATCCATTACAAGTGGTTACGCCAGTTTCGACTATGAATTTAAAGAATATCAAAAAAATGATCTTGTGAAAGTACAAATACTAGTTAACAATAATACTGTGGATGCTTTATCTTTTATTTGTCATCGATCAAAAGCTGTAACAAGAGGTAAGGTATATTGTGAAAAATTAAAACAGCTAATACCCAGACAGCAATTTAAAATTCCTTTGCAAGCTGCAATCGGTGGAAAAATCATAGCAAGAGAGACCATAAGTAGTTACAGAAAGGATGTAACAGCAAAATTATATGGTGGAGATGTAACAAGAAAAAACAAACTTTTGGATAAGCAAAAAAAAGGCAAAAGAAGAATGAGACAATTCGGAAAGGTAGAAATACCTCAATCGGCTTTCATAAACGTTTTAAAAACTTCGGATT
>CAYYMX010000070.1:0-7235 GCA_964473045.1 uncultured Alphaproteobacteria bacterium
CTTAGAAATACTGTTTCCCTGTGCTTATTTGGAATTTCTATCCCTAAGGCATCTTTGCCAGGAATTGTGGATATTCTGGTTGACGTTGCACTCATTGACCTTGCAATATCATCAGACAAACGAATTACACTAGAAGATTGAGTTCCTGGAGCTGGAGTTAATTCAAACAAAGTAACGATTGGTCCTTGTTTAACCTCTGTTATATTCCCACTAATTCTGAAATCATTCAAAACATTGGTTAATAGCTCTCTATTTATTTGGGTGCTTTTCTTATTTTCACTTTCCATACCAGGAATTTTTTTTGATTTTTCCAACAATTCTAATGATGGAAAAACATAATTTGGATTTAATTTTGGTACCAATGGATGTTTTTTGTCATTAGAAGTTTTCAAACTTCTATTGCTTACACTTTTATTTTTTTCAAATAGTGTTTTAAACTTGACTTTTCTTGTGACTCTTAGTGTAACGGCAAGTAAAAGAAGTGCATTCGTAAGGAGTCTTGTCAAAATTAATACGAACTGTCTTAATTCAGAAAACCTTATGTTATAAGACAAAGAAATAAAGAAAATTGAAATAAAAAAAATAAAAAGAGTTATGAAATTTACATATGCAAAGTCTACAAGAAAATGATTGAAATAAAGATTCAATCCGCTACCTAGCAATCCACCATCAAAAAATAAAAAAAAGCTAAAGTTTTTAGCTATAAATTCACCTAAAAAACAAACAGATAAAATAGAAAATGGGAGAAATGCCCAGGAATACCAAGTCATAGAATTATCAAAAAAGCTTCTTAGTGAACGAAAAATAAAAAACACTGAAATTAAGTAAGAAGAATGACCAATTGCTTGCATTAAAGCTCCTGATAAAATTGAGCCAACTGGCCCCATCCAATTCTTTGACGTGGAAAGAGACAGATCAAACTTAAATAAGGTGTTATCCAGAGGGCTATAGGAGACTATAGATATAAATGTAAATAGTCCTAATGTTAGGTAGAACAAGGAGATTGAAATTTTTTTTAAATTTTCTTTTAATCTATCAAACATTAGTTAATTTATTAATATTTACATTAATTTGAGAAAAATTGTAAAAAAAATTAATCAATGAAAAAAGATTTTGACATTGTCATTCTAGGAGCAGGCCTTGTTGGAATGTTTCTGGCACTAAAGTTAGCTAAAGAAAACATTAATGTTTGTCTAATAGATAAACAGAAAAAAACACTGTCTAATGCCCCAAAAGATAATCGAACAACCGCTGTATCGCAAGGTTCATCAAGGATGCTTAAAACTATAGGTTTATGGGAAAACCTTCAAAGTTTTGCGCAACCTATAAATAAAATTGTTGTTACAGAAGGTTTGTCAGGTAGCAAAATAAATTTCGACTCTAGGATTGCCAACCAGGGGCCTATGGGTTTTATTATTGAAAACCAGTTGTTAAGAAAAGCTTTTATTAATAGAATTGAAAATTCAAAGCGGATAACTTTTTTAGATAGAACAGAAATTACTAATTCCCTTTCTAATTGTTCGAGTCATTTAAACCTTGTTGCAAATGGTAAATCTATTTCATGTAATCTTCTTGTCGGCGCAGACGGAAGATACTCTAAGACACGATTTCATGCAAATATAAAATATCACTATCAAGAATATGGGCAAAATGCCTATGTTTTCTGCATAACTCACAAGAAACCACATAATGCAGTTGCACTGGAAAGATTCTTTCCAGATGGACCCCTTGCTTTATTGCCAATGAAAACATTAAAGGGAAACAAATCATCAGTCGTTTGGACAGTTGACGGTAATAGAGAAAAGTCTATGAAGAATTTTGATGATGAATTTAAAAAAAAATTTAAAGTCTGCTATCAGAATTTTTTTGGGAGCTTAATTAATATTTCAAAACCTTCCGTTTATCCTCTAAATATTTTTTCTTGCTATGATTATTTTAGAAATAGAGTCGTCCTAATAGGAGACGCCTGTCAAGCAATACATCCTATAGCTGGACAAGGATTTAATCTAGGATTAAGAGATGCATTTTTTCTTTCTCAATCATTAAAAAATGCCAAAAATTTAGGCCTAGATTATGGTAGTCAGATTGTTCTAAAAAAATATTCTCAAAAGAGAACTTTAGATAAAACAATATTCATTCAATCAACTCACAGACTTAATAATTTTTTTTCAAATAATTCTAAAATCATTAAAAAGCTCAGAGAAACCGGGCTTAAAATATTTAACAAATCCTTGTTTCTGAAAAAACAAAGTATGTTATTTGCTATGGGTTTAAAAAGTTTTGAAATTTAGAACCTAATTTATATATATATTCCCAGCTATATATACCTGTATTGTGTCCATCATCAAATATTATTCTTATTGCATAATTCCCTACTGTTTTAATTTGATTTATTTTTACATTTTGGTGAATAATTAGGTCCGGGTTTTTCAGGTTCTCTTTGTTTTCAGCTGAAGGACTGTATGCTCTTAAAAATGATGAGGTTAGCAATAAGTGCCTTTCATTGTGGTAATTTATTTGCAATTTTTTTTTGCTTTTATTTAAAACAATGGAAATAGGGGTCATAAATTAGATTCATTTTTAACTAATAAAATTGGGGTTCCATTCCTTATTTTGTAAGAATATTTTTTATCTTTAGTAACTAGCAATTTGTCCTCTTTATCATAATAAAGCTTCTGACCAGTTCTTGGACAAACAATTAGGTCTAAAATGGTTGGGTTAAATTTCTGCATATGTATGTTTATTAGGACCTAGTGCGCGGCGAAGTTAGCTTGCTATCATTAATATGCATATTCAAAATTGATATAAGCATTTTTGCTCTTTCATTGATACTATTTGCTTCAAGCAATGCCTGCTTTTCATTGAAATCAAAGGGACATCCCATAGAAATAGAGTTAACAAGATCTTCATCTGTTGATGCATAAATTGAGTCCCAATCTGCATTTGCAGAAATTTTATCAAGATAAGTTTTCATTACTTTTTGCAATTCTTCTCTAACTTTTTTATCTGAACAAAATGATCTTTTAAAATCGTTCTTAAAATTCATCCAATCTACATCAGCCCTTCTAAAGCCATTAAACAATTTAAGTTCAGTCTTTATTTTGAAACGACACAAGCCCTTCAAAATTATCTCGTATCTTTTATCATTCGTTTCAGAAAAAGCTGAAATATAACCTGCACAACCTATTTTGAATAGCTTGGGGAAGCTAGTTTTATTAGGATTTTTATTGCTCTCCGTAGGTTGAATTAGACCTATTATTCTTCCGTTCTCAAGGGCATAGTCAAACATATGTAAATATCTATTCTCAAATAGATTAAGGGGAAGCTTAGACCTAGGAAGAATAAGCACCTTATTTAAAGGAAATAACGGGATTACTCGAGGAAGATCTTCAAAATTTTTTTCAAAACTGTACAGCATCTATTTTTAATTACAGTATGTATTTTTAATTATACAACAAAAGCAGTTTAAGTATTAAAATATATTTATTATTGCTAATATAATTGTAAAAAAATTATTTTTGATTATATTGAATATCGCGGAATACTTGATATTTAGCGGGAATAGCTCAGTGGTAGAGCATCACGTTGCCAACGTGAGGGTCGCGAGTTCGAATCTCGTTTCCCGCTCCAAAAAATTAATGATTTAGAACATCTGCTCTTCCCTAAGCCCTTATATTGCCAGATAATTAACCGAAATGGATATGTTATATGTATAATATAATTATTTTACTGATTATAATATGAATCCTAATCCTACTTTTTTAATTACAGATATGTTCTATTGTTAAAAAAAAGTAATTAACCATATTGGTTATTTATGGTATAATTCAGTCGCATTTTTAAATTTTACATACTAAATTAAACATTTTATAGAAACTTGCTATTATTGTAACTAGATTACAATTTTTAAGTTTATGATAGACTTTTATTTATGTTTAAAATTCTAAAAAATAAATTAACTTTTTCGTGGTGCTTATTCGATTTTGGAATTTCTAGCTATCCTACTCTCATTCTTACATTTTTTTATGGTGCGTTTTATGCTAAAAAAATTGCATCAAACCCTACTATAGGTACTAGTTATTGGGGTTTTGCAATATCAGCAGCTAGCATCTTAAGTTTTTTAATCTTTGCCTTCGTTTTAATACAAGGGAGAAAATATTTTAAAAAACTAAGTACTAGTTTTTTTAAATTTTTCTTTTATTTGATGGTTTTATCGTGTTGTAGTCTTTTCTTCTTTGAGGAAGGGTCAAGCCAGTTTTTACCTTTGGTTGTAGTGATCATATCATTCATTGCATTTGAGGTTGTAAATCTTTTTTACAATATTTCACTTCACAAAATTGCAAAAAAAAAAAATGAAGGAATGATTTCAAACTTGGGATGGGCATTTGGGTATCTTGGCGGATTAATTTCATTAATGGTAATTTTTTTTCTAATGAAAACTGTAGAACACAGAAATTATGAAATTTTAGGTGTTTCTTTTTTTCTCTTGATTGGGCCATTTGTAGCTCTTTGGAGCATACTTTTTAGCAAATTTCATTTGAAGAACTTTAAATTTGAAACATTCAAGATTCCAGAGATTCTAAAGTTTTTAGTTGATCTAAAGTCCAGCAATTTAACAAAATTTCTAATAAGTTATTTTTTTTTTAATAATGCAGTCATATGCATTTTTGCCTTTGCGAGTATGTTTGCATCTTTCTTATTTAATTTATCAGAATCAGAAATATTATTTCTTGGAATTTTCATTAATTTATTTGGAATTTTAGGTTGTTTGATTCTTGGTAAATATGAAGATGAATTTGGTTCTGAGAATAATGTGTTGCTGTGTGTTTTTGCCTTGTTGATACTTACACTTACTCTTTATTTTACAAAAAAAATTATTTTTTTTTGGGTCATCGCCCTTCTAATAGGTTTTTTCATTGGACCCATCCAAGCAGCTAGTAGAAGTGTGTTGGTAAAAAAAATTAAATCATCCAATCAATTATCAGCTTTTTGTGTATTTTCAATTTTTGGTAATATCTGTGCGGTTTTAGGCCCACTCACTGTAGGTGTGGTGATAGATTTTTCACATTCAATAAGATTAGGGTTGCTAGTTATTCCTCTGTTTTTTCTTATATCAACATTTCCATACATTTTTAAAAAGTAAAAATTCTATGGTTTGCTTTACATTCGTCGTTCAGGAATAATTTAAGATAAATGGTTAAATAATATTAAAATTTATAGTCGATATTTTTATGAGCAAAAAATGGGAATATAAAACTAAGACAATTTTAGAACTAATGTTTAAAATGTCTAAACCCAGTAAAAACCATAGGTATTTTATTTTCATTTGCCACTTTAATAATGTCATTATCCTGAATGGAACCGCCAGGCTGAATGATTGCTGAAATTTTATTTTTTGAACATAGTTTAATTATATCTGAAAATGGAAAGAATCCATCAGACGCAAGAACAGCCTCAGTTTTATTGTAATTTTCTTCCTTTCTTTTCATAGCCTGTTTTGCTGAATCAAGTCTATTTGTTTGCCCTACACCAATTCCTACAGTAGACAAATTATTTGTTAGCACAACTGCGTTAGAGTTAAGAAATTTACAAACTATGAAGCCAAAAATCATATCCTCGATTTGGCCATCTTTAGGTTGGTTTTTAGTTTTAATTACCAGATCTTTTTTGTTAATAGTCTTATTATCTTTATCTTGAATAAGTAAAAAATTTCTGGTTGATTTTACGGTTTTTTTTGTTTTTTTGTTTGAGTTATACTTAACTAAGACTAATTTTTTTTTCATAGATAAAATCTTTGTAGCCTCTATTGAAAAACTAGGAGCCACAATAACTTCAGTAAAAATTTTAGTTATTAATTTGGCAGTTTTTGTTGTTAATGGCTTGTTAAATGCAATCACTCCACCAAAGGCACTTACTTGATCGCATTTTAGGGCTTTTGAATAAGCTTTTTCCTGATTTTTATCCAAGGCAACACCACACGGATTGCCGTGCTTTAGAATTACACAAGAGGGACTAGAAAATTGTTCTGCTAGTTCCATTGCAACTTCAAGGTCGCCTATATTGTTGTATGAGAGGTCTTTGCCAGATACCTTGATCACCTTATTGTTGCCAAATGCATATAGAGAACCTTTTTGGTGAGGATTTTCACCATAACGTAATGTGGATATTTTTTTTAATGGTAAAGAAGAGGTTTGGATGCATAAGTCATCATTATTTCTATTAAACCAATTTGAGATTAAACTTTCATAATATGCCGTTGTTTCAAAAGCAAGGCCAGCAAATCTTTTTCTAAATTTAAGTGTGACATTATTTTTGTTTTGTTCAGTCTCGCTAATAAAATCATTATATAATTGGGGATGGCATAAGACGGTAACATTATTAAAATTTTTCGCCGCTGCTCTAATCATTGTTGGTCCACCAATATCAATGTTTTCGATGCACTCGTTTTCTGATGCTGAAATATTAGAAGAAAATTTTTCAAAAGGATATAAATTGACAACCACTAAATCAAATTCTTTAGCATCTAAACTCTTTAACTGTTTGGTATGAGAAGCATTATTTTTTTTAGATAAAATTCCAGCATGAAGAAGAGGGTGGAGAGTTTTTACCCTTCCATCTAATATTTCTTGAAATTTAGTAAGTTCTGATATGTCACTTACTATTAGATTTTTGTCTAATTTTTTAAGAAATTTGAAAGTTCCACCTGTACTGTATACGTGAACTTTATTTTTAACAAAATAATCTACTAGTATCTCAAGATTTGTTTTGTCGTAGACAGAAACAATAGCTCTACGAATAGGAAGATTACTCATTTACCTATACTCTGGAAGAAGTTTTCTAAAAGTTTCCATTGATTCATTAATACTATTGTTTTGTATCATCGAAATCAAATTATTATAATAAAGCATATCCATTTGAAATAATTTTACTTGAGTAGAGAGAATACCATCAACTTGAGTTTTAGTGGGTCTTTCATTTTTAAAAAGAAGTTCCTCATTTAGCTTCTCGCCTTTTCTTAGCTGAGTAAATTCAATTTTAATGTCATCATCACTTTTCCCAGATAAAACAATCATTTTTTTTGCAAGGTCTTTAATTAAGACTGGCTTTCCCATTTCTAAAATTAGGATTTCACCATTAGTCCTTTCTTACATCAGAGAAGAAAATAGAACAAGTTAAACTGCATCTCGAATTGTCATAAAATAACGACATAAATAAGGATGGGTAATGCTGACTCG
>CAYYMX010000071.1:0-4126 GCA_964473045.1 uncultured Alphaproteobacteria bacterium
TTAATGAAAAAAATTCAATTTGATTCGTATACGAGACGACCTCTTATAAAAGTCATTAGGTTTTTACCTTCAACTAACGTTCCATCAAAGGGAGAGTTCTTAGACTTGCTAAAAAAAAATTCTGGATTAACTTTCCATGGTTTGTTTAAGTCAAAAACAATTAGATCGGCTTCTGAATTAATTTTTATAAAACCAGAATTTAATCCCAAAATATTAGATGGGTTCTTGCTAACTAATGAAATTGCTTGTACCAAATCTAAATGATTGTTTTTAACCAAACTTAATGTTAGTGGTAGTAGAGTTTCTAGACCAACACCACCAAATTCTGCTTGATTAAATGGTAGCCTCTTAGCATCTTGATCCTGAGGAGTGTGATCTGAAACTATAGCATCGATAGTTCCATCAATTAACCCTTCTATAATTTCTTTTCTATCTTCTTCAGTTTTTAAAGGAGGTGACAATTTTGAAAAAGTTCTATAATTTTCTAGAGCTAGGTCATTTAAAGTAAAATATGGTGGTGCAGTATCGCAAGTTATTGGAAGACCTTCGCTTTTTGCTTTTCTTATAATGTTAACTGTTTCTTTTGATGAAATATGGCTTACATGATAGCGGCATTTAGTATCTTTTACTAACCAAATATCGCGCTCTACTATCATGGCTTCTGCATAACTTGGAATGCCCAAAAGTCCCATTCGAGTTGAGACTTCACCCTCATTAACATTACCTCCTAAACTTAAATTTGGCTCTTCAGCATGTTGAATAATTAAGCCATTAAATGATTTTGCATAATTCAAAGCTCTTCTCATAACCCGGGCATTGTCAACACTTTTTAGACCATCGGTAAAACCTACAGCACCAGATTCATTCATTAACCCAAGTTCACATATTTCTTTTCCTTCATATGCCCTTGTAATACATCCAGTGCAAAATATTTTTGTTAGTGCTATTTTACGGGCTTTTCTTTGAATGCTTTGAATTATTGCAGGTTGATCTATGGGTGGTGTAGTATTTGGCATGCAAACCATAGATGTGATACCCCCACTTGAAGCCGACTTTGATGCACTTTTGATAGTTTCCTTATGTTCAAAGCCAGGCTCACTAATATTAACACGCATATCTACAAGACCGGGTGAAATATACAAATTTGTACAATCAATTATTTTAACTCCCTCGATAGACTCCTTGGATAGATTCTTCCCAATTTTTTGGATGATTTTATCTTTTATAAATATATCACCTTGAAAAATTTTTTTTTTTTCTAGATCAATAATAGAACCGTTTTGTAAGAGATAGTCTTTTGATGACTTCTTATCTGTATTAAAAACTTTATTTTGGTTCATGGTCCATTCTCTTGATTGTCAATTAGAGCTTTCAAGCATGCCATTCTAACCGCAACACCCATTCTAACTTGTTCAAAGATAGCTGATCTATCTAAATCATCAGCAATATCGGAGTCAATTTCAACTCCTCTATTCATTGGCCCAGGATGTAAGATTAAGGCTTCTGGTTTTGCAAATTCTAACTTCTCCCTATCTAAACCATAGAACCTAAAGTATTCCCTTATTGAAGGAACAAAAGATCCAGACATTCTTTCTAGCTGCAATCTTAACATTATAATTATATCTATATCCTTTAGCCCATCTTTCATATCATAGAAAACGGAAACTCCTAGTGATTCAATGTTGTTTGGGATTAATGTCGCTGGTCCTATTACTCTTACCTCAGCTCCTAATGTGTTTAGAAGATGAATGTTTGACCTAGCTACTCTGCTATGCATTATATCGCCACAAATAGCAATTTTTAATCCAGCAATGTTTTTTTTTCTTGTTAAAATTGTTAGAGCGTCAAGTAAAGCCTGAGTAGGGTGTTCATGTGGTCCATCCCCAGCATTTATTACACTGCAATTAACTTTTTCAGAAAGTAACTTTACAGCACCAGCATCATTATGTCTGACTACAATTAAATCAGGTTGCATTGCATTAAGAGTCATTGCGGTATCAATAAGAGTTTCTCCTTTTTTTATTGCACTTGAACTGACAGAAATATTAAGCATGTCTGCTCCTAATTTTTTTCCGGCTAACTCGAAAGATGTTCGAGTTCTTGTAGAGTTCTCAAAAAATAAATTAATGCATGTTTTATTTTTTAGATGGTCGAGTTTGTTGTTGTTGTTTTTATTTAGATAATCAACAAATTTCTTTGATGATTTCAATAGATAATTGATTGAATCTGGTAATAGTCCCTCAATACCTAAGAGATGTTTATGAGGATAATTTTTATTGTCTTTTTCCTCTTTCATTAAAATGGGATTCTATACTGTAAAAAAAAATCTTCAACAATGTTATCAAATTATCTTCTTTTTCTTAAGTTCTTTGATTTGATTGTTATTAAGTTTTGTAAATTTTTTTAAAACAATTGCTGTGTCTTCTCCTAAAATTGGAGGGCATTTAAGGTATTTTACAGGTGATTTTGAAAATTTTATTGGGTTAGCTATCAAGTCAATTTTCCCATTTTTTGATTTTCTGTGTTTCATTGAAACCTTCATTTTTCTGAATTTTACTTGTGGATCCTTAAAAACTTTTTCTAAATTATTTATTGGTCCACAGGGAACATTAATTTTAACTAGTCCCTTAACCCATTCATTAATAGTTTTTGTTTTAATTTTTTTTTCTAGGATCTTGTTTAATTCATTTCTATTTTTAACTCGCAATGAATTGTTTTTAAACTTTGGACTATTGTGTAGCTTTTCTATTTTTGCGAATGTACAAAAGTTTTTGAATTGTCTATCATTGGCAATAGCTAAAACCATTAAACCATCTTTAGCCATTACAGTTTGATAAGGTACTATTGAAGGATGATCATTTCCAATTGGTTCTGGAATTTTTTTTGAAATAAGATAACTTTGGGCTGCATAACTTAACCAAGATACCTGTGAATCTAATAGTGAAATGTCGATGTGTTGACCTTCCGAAGTTTTTTCTCTAAACCGAAGAGCAGAAAGTATTGAAATGCTTGCGTAAAGACCAGTAATAATGTCAGAGACACCAACACCTATTTTTATCGGTTTATTTTTTTTATCCCCGGTAATACTCATAATTCCACCCATGGCTTGAACCAAATAATCATATCCACCTCTTTTGGCGTATGGACCATTTTGACCAAACCCAGTTATTGAGCAATAAATTATGCTTGGGTTTATTTTTTTTATACTTTTGAAATCTAAACCATATTGCTTTAAATTTCCTGCTCTAAAGTTTTCTACTAATACATCACAATTCTTTATAATTTTTTTTGCTAATAATTGTCCTTTCTTTTTTGTTAGATCAATTGTTACTGAATTTTTATTTCGGTTAACACTTAAATAATAAGCACTTTCTTGAGGCTTTGTTGATGAATTATCAAGGTATGGTGGCCCCAAGTTTCTAGAGTCATCTCCTGAGACTGGTCTCTCAACTTTAATTATGTTGGCTCCAAGGTCACCTAGAACTTGGGTGGCAGTGGGTCCAGCAAGAACTCTTGTAAGATCAAAAACATTTATACCTTCTAATGGTTGATTAATTTTTTTTGGATTTTTACTCATATTTGATCTAAAAAATCTTCTAAAATTATTTTTGCTGCAAATTTATCAATTGTTTTTTTTTGAGATTTAATTTTTTTATATAAATCATAAGTTCTTTCTAGAGCCTCAAAACTAGTATAACTCTCATCCCAGAAAAAAATAGGCAGTTCAAATTTATTTTTTTTAAGGAAGCTATTAATGTTTTTTGACACATCTAAAATAAATTGACACATTCTATTGGTGCTACCATCTTCATTTAATGGAAGTCCAATGATTATACCACCTACATTATATTCATGAACGACATTTAACAAATTTGAGTTAAAGCTTTTGTCACGATTAAAAATACTTAGAGGTGTTACGATTTTGTGTTTTGGATCTGAGATAGCTAAACCTATTCTTTTTTTTCCAATATCAAGACACAAAATTTTTTTTTGTAATGTTTTTTTTAAAAACTCTTTGGTATTGCGAATTAGCATGCTCGATGTTATTTATATTGCTATATCATTGATAATTTTAATTTAGGTCATGTCTATAGATAATTCAACTGTTAGGAAAGTAGCTAAACTT
>CAYYMX010000071.1:4152-7148 GCA_964473045.1 uncultured Alphaproteobacteria bacterium
AAGAAATTTTAAAAAAAGAACTTAATAAAATTCTTGATTGGATAGATGAATTACAAAAGGTTGATACATCAGATATTGAACCAATGCTCTCTGTTTTTAATGAGTCAATGAAGATGAGAAAAGATATTTCCGAGAAAAAGTTTGAAACAAAAAAAATTTTAGAAAATGCACCTGAAAAAAAATCTGGTTTTTTTGTGGTTCCGAAGGTAGTTGAGTGAATAGTTTTTCTAAATTAACTTTAACAGATGCGATTAAAGGTCTTCAAAATAAAGAATTTTCTTCCTTAGAGCTTACGAACTACTTTATCCAAGAAATTGAAAGAAATAAAAACCTTAATTGTTATATTACCCAAACTTTTGATCTCGCTCTTAAAATGGCTAAATTATCTGATAAAAAGATTTCAAGTGATGAGAAAACTGGAATCCTCGAAGGTGTTCCTATTGCAATGAAAGATCTTTTTTGTACAAATGGGATAAGAACTACTGCTGGATCAAAAATTTTAGAAAATTTTGTCCCTTTTTATGAATCAACAGTTTCAAAAAATATTTGGAACCAAGGTGCTGTTTTGCTGGGTAAAACAAATATGGATGAGTTTGCTATGGGATCAGCAAATACTACTAGTTATTTTGGTAATGTAAAAAACCCTTTAAAGTCTAAAAATCACTCAAAAGATTTGGTTCCAGGTGGGTCGTCTGGTGGTTCAGCTTCAGCAGTAGCCGCCGGTTTGTGTTTGGCTGCCACAGGGTCTGATACAGGCGGATCAATAAGGCAGCCAGCTTCATTTTGTGGACTTGTTGGAATGAAACCAACTTATGGAAGATGTTCAAGGTTTGGTATGATTGCTTTTGCTTCATCATTAGATCAGGCTGGTCCAATTACGCAAACGGTCAACGATTCAGCTATAATGTTGCAGTCAATGAGTGGATATGATGAAAAAGACTCAACTAGTTCAAGAGAAAAAATCCCAGATTTTTTAAGTTACAAAAATTTTGATTTAAAAGGGAAAAAAATAGGAATACCTAAAGAATATAAAATTGATGGGCTTAACGATGATATTCAAAAAACTTGGGATAATGGTGTGGATTGGTTTAGATCAGCTGGAGCTGAAGTAATAGAAATTTCTTTGAAAAACACTAGTTATGCTCTTCCAGCCTATTATATTCTTGCACCAGCTGAAGCTTCAGCTAATTTGGCTAGATATGATGGAGTTAGGTTTGGTTTTAGAGAATTAAGCGATGATCTTGTTGATTTATATGAAAAAACAAGAGCAAAGGGATTTGGTAAAGAAGTTAAGAGAAGGCTAATGATTGGCACTTACGTGCTTTCAGCTGGTTATTATGATGCTTATTATTTGAAAGCACTTAAGGTTAGAAAACTTATTTCAAGAGACTTTAGTGAGGCTTTTGAAAGATGCGATTTGATTCTTACACCAACCACACCAAATGTTGCATTTGCTATTGGGGAAAAACAAGATGACCCTTTGGAAATGTATTTA
This sequence comes from uncultured Alphaproteobacteria bacterium, assembly GCA_964473045.1. Taxonomy (GTDB): domain Bacteria; phylum Pseudomonadota; class Alphaproteobacteria; order Methylaequorales; family Methylaequoraceae; genus CAYYMX01. Next base: position 5,648 of record CAYYMX010000071.1, read on the forward strand.
AATGATGTGTTAACTGTTCCTGCTAGTTTAGCTGGACTTCCAGCAATTTCAGTGCCTTCAAGTTTTAATAAAGATGGTCTTCCAATTGGTTTGCAGATAATAGGAAAACCTTTTGATGAAGTTTCTGTCTTTTCTGCTGGTGAAATTGTTGAGAGATCTAGGGGATTCTAATGAGCTATTTGATTAAAGGAAAATCTAAGAATTGGGAGATTGTTTTAGGGTTAGAAGTTCATGCTCAAATAAAATCTAAATCAAAATTATTTTCAATGGCTCCCACTGATTGGGGATCTGAGCCAAACTCACAGGTTGCACTTGTTGATGCTGGGATGCCGGGTGCCTTGCCAGTAATAAATGAATTTTGTGTTGATCAGGCTGTTCTTACTGGATTAAGTTTAAATGCAAAAATAAATAAAAAATCAGTTTTTGACAGAAAAAATTACTTTTATCCAGATTTACCTCAAGGCTATCAAATATCTCAATTTGAATTTCCAATAGTGTCTAGTGGTTTTCTTAATATAGAAACTGAAAATGGCGAGAAAAAAATAGGTATTACCAGATTGCACCTTGAGCAAGATGCAGGAAAAAGTATACATGATCAAGATGCTATTAACTCATTTATTGATCTAAATCGCTCTGGGTGTGCACTTATGGAAATTGTTTCAGAACCAGATATGAGAAGCCCTTCTGAAGCAGCTGAATATGTTAAAAAATTAAGGTCAATTTTGAGATGTGTTGGAAGTTGTGATGGAAATATGGAGAAAGGAAACTTGAGAGCGGATGTCAATGTTTCAGTCAGGGAGCCAAATGGAGAACTAGGAACTAGATGCGAGATAAAAAATGTTAATTCAATAAAATTTATTCAACAGGCAATTGAATTTGAATCAAAAAGACAGATTAAATTAATTGAGAGTGGAGAAAAAATCGCCCAAGAAACAAGATTATTTGATCCTATTAAAGGGGAAACGAGATCAATGAGGAGTAAAGAAGAATCGCACGATTATAGATATTTTCCAGACCCTGACTTGCCTCCTTTAATTATTTCAGATGAAAAAATAGAAAAATTAAGACTAAATTTGCCAGAGTTACCTGATGCCAGAAAAAAGAGATTTATTGATGAATATGGACTTAAAAAATATGATGCAAACATACTAACTAGTGATATGGATATATCAAACTTCTTTGAAAAAACTGTGAAAGGCAGAGATTCAAAGTTAGTGGTTAGTTGGTTAACAGGGGAATTATTTTCATATTTGAAAAGAGTTGAAAAAAATCTATCTGAGTCCAGAATATCCCCTGACAAATTAGGCAACTTGTTAGATTTAATTTCAGATGGAACAATTTCAAATAGATTGGCCAAAGAAATTTTTGACGAATATTTAGGTTCAAACAAAACTGCAAAAGATTTTGTTAATGAAAAAGGTGTTACCCAACTTTCTGACTCTACTGAAATTATTAAAATGATTGAAGATGTTTTACTTAAGAACCCAAAAATGGTTGATGA
>CAYYMX010000072.1:0-7056 GCA_964473045.1 uncultured Alphaproteobacteria bacterium
CAGTCAATCTTAATGCAGATAATGGTGTTTGTTCTGCTGGCTTTAATACGATCGTGCAACCAACAGCTAAAGCTGGTGCCAATTTCCAAGCAGCCATTAATAAAGGGAAATTCCATGGAATAATTTGTCCTACTACACCAACTGGCTCTCTAACTGTATAAGAATGATATTGAGCTCCTGGCGTGTAAGGAACTGATATAGGAATAGTTTCTCCTTCAATTTTAGTTGCCCAGCCCGCCATATATCTAAAAATATCTGATGACAAAGGAACATCGGCAGCACCAGCAATTACAACAGGCTTGCCGTTGTCAAGTGATTCAAGTTGTGCAAGTTCTTCAGAATGCTCATCTATGAGATCACCTATTTTCCAAAGTATTTTTCCTCTTTCATTAGGTGGAATACTTGACCAAGAATCAGGTTTACTTGAATCAAAAGCACTTCTAGCTGCTTTTACTGCAGCATTAATGTCTTGTTCGTTACCTGCACCGCATGAAGCTATCTTTTTACCAGTAGCAGGATCTTCAACATCAAAGGTTTTTCCTGATTGAGAATCAACCCATTTACCGTTAATATAAATTTTTTGTGCACTTTTTAAGAAAGAGCCTACATTATCGTTAACGGTATAATTTAAAATTGTTGCGTCCATTTAATTTCCTCCAATTTTTTAAATATCGTACAATTAAGAAAATGATACCATAATAAACGAGATATCAAAACTATATTGTGATCTATTAGAGTTTTGTGGGATTCGGTGTGTCCCCATAAATTTCTTTGGGGTTAAAAACTTTCGATTTTTCAATAAATTTTAAATTGGAAGTGTAGTTTCCGTTTTCTTCTGATAATTTTCTGTAGAAGCAAGATTTGTAACCAACATGGCAACTTGCTTTCAATCCCTGTAATTCTACTAAAAAGATTACACAGTCTTGGTCATCATCAATTTTAATTTCTTTTATTTTTTGGTAAAATCCACTTTTTTCACCTTTTTTCCATAAAGTTTTTCTGCTTCTTGACCAATAATGAGCTAATTTGGTATTAATTGACTTCTTAAAAGCTTCTTCATTTAAATATCCATGCATTAGAATTAAATTGTCAGAAGAATTAACTGTTATGACTGGTATCAAACCATTTTCATCAAACTTTGGTTGTAATTTATTTCCTTCTTCAACTTCTTCAACAGATAGCCTTTTGTCGAAACTAATATTCATTATCATTTTATAAAATTTATAAACTTTTGTTGGAGATCTTTGTTTTTCAGAAAGTCTCCAAGAAAGCAATTTGTGATTGTTTCTACATCTGGTTTTGAAACTCCTCTTGAAGTCATGCATTGGTGAAACGCCTTAACATAAACAGCAACTCCCTTTGGCTTCAATGTTTGAGATATGCATTTGCATATTTGTCTAGTCATTGTTTCCTGCGTTTGGAGTCTCTTAGCAAAAATATCGACAGTTCTAGCTAATTTAGAAATTCCTACTACTCTTTTAGTAGGTAAATATGCTAAATGTACTTTTCCAATTATAGGGACCATATGATGCTCACAGTGTGAACTAAAAGAGATATCTCTTAGCATTACAATGTCTTCATAATTCTGAACATTTTCAAAAGTTTTGGAAAGTATGTCTTCTGCAGACTCCCCATATCCAGAAAAAAACTCTTTATAGGCATTGATAACTCTTTTCGGCGTATCTTTCAACCCTTCTCGATTTGGATTATCTCCTGCCCATTTTATTAATGTTTCAACCGCTTTCTCAGCATCTTGTCTAGAAACTCTATTTTGAGAAGCAATTTTAATTGTTTTTTTTTGAACTATAGAATCCATTTTTTTTCCTTTATCATGTAGAATAGCTTACTTACATATATTTTGGTATTAATAATTGAAATTAAAGTTATATAATTAATACTACAAAGTTTTTGAGTATAAAATGAAATTTAAAATAATTAATGGATATGTATACGATCCTACACAAAATATCAATAATAAAAAACAAGATATTTATGTTGAAAACGGTTTGATTGTTAAACCAAAACCTGAAGAAGAAAAGTTATTTAAGGACTCGTATGATGTTAATGGGATGATTGTAATGGCAGGAGCTATAGATATTCATTCTCATATTGCAGGTGGAAATGTAAATAATGCTAGACTATTAATGCCTGAGATTCATTCAAAATTTGTTGAAAAAAGTTTGAACAGAAAAAAAAACCTTCCTAATTCAAATTCAAGATGGTCCTCTGATGGGACGGGGTATAGATATTCTGAAATGGGCTATACAACTGTTGTTGAACCAGCGGTTTTACCAATAAACTCTTTTCTCACTCATCTAGAATTGGAAAGAATTCCTATGATTGATAAAGCCGGACTTGCCATCATGGGAAATGACAGTTTTTTATTGGAAAACTTAAGACTAAAGAAGGGGCAAAACTTTTTTAATGATTACGTCGCTTATACCCTTGATTCAACTAAATGTTTGGGTTTAAAAGTTATTAATGCAGGAGGAACTGAATTTTTTAAAAGGGGAGGTGAAGTTTTTAATTTGGATGATATTGTTCCATATTATGGTGTTTCATCAAGAAAGATTCTGACAACTTTGAATAAAGCAAATGAAGATTTAAAGATTAAACATCCTCTTCACGTTCATTGCAACAATCTTGGTGTTCCCGGTAATATTAAGACAATTTTACAGACTATTGATGCAGCTGAAGGTAGAAGAATGCACCTTGCTCATGTTCAATTTTATGGATACGATAATAAAGGTAAAAGAGGTTTTTCTTCTGGTTCTATTAAACTATCGGAAGCAGTTAACAAAAACAAAAATATTACGGTAGATGTAGGGCAAGTTATGTTTAAACCAACAATTACTATTTCATCCGATATATTAAGACAATTTGATGCTAGAAAAAATGCTAGTCCTTCAAAATGGTTAATTTCTGAAGTTGAAGATGGTGGTGGTGGAATAATTCCTTATGAATATAAGGCTAAAAACTTTGTTAATTCTCTTCAATGGTTGATTGGTCTAGAAATTTTTCTTCTAATTAATGATCCTTCAAGAGTATTTTTCACAACTGACCATCCTAATGGTGCACCATTTACAAGTTATCCAGAATTGTTCAGGTTGCTTATGGATTATGACTTTAGAATGAAAAATTTTGAAAAAATAAACTCGTTATCAAAAAGTTTTTCTTATTTGAAAGATATCAAGAGGACTTACGATATGTATGAAATTGCAATAATGACTAGGTCAGCACCAGCTAAAATTCTTGGATTAAGTGATCGTGGATCTTTAAAAGAAGGCTCAATAGCAGATATATCAATATATAATCCAAAAAAACCTATTGATGAGATGTTTAGAGGAGCTAGTTATGTATTTAAAAATGGTAGAGAAATTGTGAAAAATGGAAAAGTTCTTAAATACGAAAAAACTTCAACTCAAGTTTTAAAATTAAGTTATGAAAAGTCGATTTCAAAACAAGTTCAAAATTGGATAAATAGATATTACTCTTTAAGTCTTGAAGACTTTTCTGTTGATGATAATTTTTTTCGTATTGATAATTTCAATTACCATTAGTTTTTTAAGTTTTTTTTAAAATAGAAAATTAAAAAAATGTTATAAAGATTAAAAAACTTTTTTATGGATCTCTTAGCTCCTCAATTGTTTTTTTATAATCTTTACTTTTGAAGATTGTAGATCCAGACACTAAAATATTTGCCCCTGCATTTATAACATCTTTTGCAGTGTTTTTATTGATTCCACCATCAACTTCGAGATCAATTTTTCTTCCTTTAATTATTTTTTTTATATCTTTAATTTTTTGAATTTGTGATGAGATAAATTTTTGTCCCCCAAAACCTGGTTCAACAGTCATTATTAAAATTAAATCAATATAATCTAGATATTTCTCAACAACATTTGATAGGGTTTTTGGTTTGATGGATATCCCGGCTTGTAACCCGATTTTTTTGATAAATTTTAAGCAGTCTATAGTATCTTCAGAAATTTCATGGTGTATTGTAATTATATCTGCACCAGCTTCAGCAAAACTTGGTATAAATTTTTTAACTGGATTTATCATTAGGTGTACATCAAATTTTTTTTGTGAATAGGATCTAATTGATTTTATTACATCTGGTCCAATAGTAAGATTTGGGACGAAATGACCATCCATAATATCAATGTGAATATAATCGCAGCCAGATTCATCAATTTTTTTTATTTCTTGTCCTAATTTAGAAAAATTTGCTGACAAAATCGATGGTGCGATTTTTATTTCATTATTCATCTGGAAAGATTTTCTTGCTCACCTGAATAGTTTCCTAAAGTTGCATTTGAGTTAAGCTTGCTTCTTAAAAATAAAGCTTTTTGAGATACTTCAGTATTTTTGTCTTTTCCCATCCATGATGATATAGAGGGTTGTTGCAAAGCTCTCCCATATGAAAAACTAAGGTTCCATGGAAGTTTTTTAAAGCTTTTATTCATTTCGTTAAGGTGATTAGTAGCCAATTGATTACTTTGACCTCCAGATAAAAAAACTATCCCTGGAACATCATCAGGCACAGTTTCTTGTAAACAATTAACCGTCATTTTAGAGACTTCTTCAACTGAGGCTTGTTTTTTACAACTTTTACCTGAAATAATCATATTTGGTTTTAATAGCATGCCTTTTAGGAAAACATTATGTTTTTCTGATTGTTCAAAAAATTTTTTCAAAGTTTTTTTTGTAACTTCATAACACTCTTCAATTGAATGTTCTCCATCCATCAAAATTTCAGGTTCTACTATTGGTACTAAATCATTGTCCTGTACTATTCTGGCATATCTTCCAAGCAAATCCGAATTTAACTCAATACAGTAATCAGTTGGAATGGAAGAACCTATTTGAATTATTGCTCTCCACTTTGTAAACTCTGCTCCCAAACTTTTATATTCTTTTAGGCGCTCTTCTAAACCATCTATACCCTCGGTAACCTTTTCTTTGCTATTAGATAATGAGATGGCTCCTGTATCAACTTTAATTCCTGGTGAAATTCCGTTTTTAATTAAATATTTTGGAAATAAATCTCCTTCTGAAGTAGTTTGTCTAATTGTTTCATCATACAAAATTATACCACTTATAAACTTATTAAGATTTTCAGTTTTAAATAAAATTTCCCTATATTTTCTTCTTGTTTCAAAAGTTGAATTCAAATTAATTGATTCAAACCTTTTTTTTATTGTTTTTGTGCTTTCATCAGCGGCCAAAATTCCTTTAGGAGGGTCAGATAACTTTTTTGCTATTTGAATTAATTTATCTTTATTCATAGAATTTCTTCTTATTCATTTAACACTAGCAAGCCAGGGAGACTATTTCCTTGAATAAATTCAAGAAAAGCCCCACCACCTGTTGATAAAAAAGAAAAACCGTCAAAGCAATTAGCTTGCTTTAACATGGATATAGTATCACCTCCACCAGCAACAGAAAAGAAATTTTTGTTTTTATTAGATTGTACTGCGGATGCTACATACTTAGTTCCAGCATCAAAAGGGATTTTTTCAAATAAGCCTAAAGGACCATTCCAAATTAATCCTTCACTAGAGGTAATAATTTGAGCAAAATTCATTCTTGTTTTGGGACCAATATCCATAATTTTTTCATTCTTAAAAATATTATCTACCGATTTTACTTCAAAAGATTCTTCATCCGGAGATTTTATAACAATAACATCTTCAGGAAGTACAATCTTTTCATCAAAATCTACCAAGATTTTCTGAGCAACATTAATCATTGATGGTTCATAAAATGATTCGCCTACATTTTGCTTTTTTGCTGCAAGAAATGTATTAGCCATAGCACCGCCAACAAGAACTTTTTTAAAATTTTTGGCTAAATATTTAACTATATTAATTTTGGTTGATATTTTTGCACCACCTAAAACAGCAACATTATTTTTAATATCTTTGTTCGAAATTATACTTTTAATAAAATTTACTTCAAACTCTAAAAGTTTACCTGGGAATGATGGTAGAAATTTTGGAATTCCTACAATAGAAGAATGATTTCTATGCGAAACTGAGAAACACTCATTAATAAAAATATCACCAAATTTTGATAGTCTCTTAGAAAATTCATCATCATTTTTTTCTTCTTCCGGGTAAAATCTAATATTTTCCAACATCAAAATCTTTTCATCCTCAAGTTTTTTAAGAATTTTTTCTGGCTTAGTTTTTAAAATATCATTTTCCGAAAAGGCTACGGGAATTTTGATTTTTTGTTCGAGTTTGGCGACAATTGGTTTTAATGAATACTTTTCAGAAACTTTTCCTCTTGGTCTACCTAAATGAGATATTATTACTAATTTTGCATTATTTTTCAATAAATCTTCTATGGTTGGAATTACTTTTTCTAATCTTGTAAGGTCGGTAAATAAGCCATCGTAAGATGGAAGGTTAAGGTCTAGCCTTAATATGACAACTTTGTTTACAACAAAATTTAAACAGTCAGTATATTTTTTTTTAAGATTTATCACAAAAATATCTCTTTAAAATTTTACTAAAAATTTTTTTAGATTCAAAACCAAAAAAATTAAATAAATTTTCACCCTTTCCCGACTCTCCAAATCTGTCAATGCAAAAAGATAAATCATTTTTTCTTAAATATCTGTACCAACTAGCACTAGAAGAAGCCTCAATAACTACTCTAGGTTTATTTCCTAAAACTGTTTCTTTATAGTTTTTATTCTGATTTTCAAACAATTCAAAACATGGCATAGAGACAATGTTAGAATAAATTTTTTTCTCTTTAAGAAGATTATGAACATTTATTGCAAGTGATACTTCAGAGCCAGATGAAATTATAGTAATCTGAAATTTTTCATCTTTTTTTATAAAGTATCCTCCCTTATGAGTGAGATTCTTTTTATAACTAGATCTTATCATTGGTAAGCTTTGTCTTGATAGTGCCAAAACAGAAGGACAATTGTGACTTTTTAAAGCTATTTCCCAGGACTCAAAAGTTTCAATTGCATCACATGGCCTAAAAACAAGTAAATTCGGAATTGAGCGCAAACCTGGTAATTGTTCAATTGGT
>CAYYMX010000073.1:0-6917 GCA_964473045.1 uncultured Alphaproteobacteria bacterium
AATAAAATTGAATTAATCAAAGGAAGATCTGAAAAAATGAGCAAATCAAAAAAAAATGTTGTTGATCCTGATTCTATAATAGAAAAATATGGTGCGGACACCGCTAGATTATTTATGATTTCCGACTCTCCCCCAGAAAGAGACTTAGAGTGGTCTATAAGTGGAGTTAAGGCAACTAACAAAAATATGTCAAAAATCTTTGAACATCTTCAAAAAAACTTTGTATTTGTTTTAGATTTTGATACTAAAAAAATTAATGAACTTAACAATAATGAATTAGAAACATTCAAGTCAATTAACAAAACTATTTATTTGTTTTCTGAGGATATAAAAAATTATAGGTTTAATACTGCGGTCGCAAAGCTTAGAGAACTTACAAACAAACTTTTTAAATTAAGCAGACAAAGTAGCTTATTTGATTTTGGCTGGTCAATTTTCATAAGATTAATTTATATTATTACCCCTCACTTTTCTCAAGAATTATCTAAAATTGGAAGTTACAATGAATTACTAGATTCTCTCCATTGGCCTAAATATGAAGAATCTTTGTTAAATGAAAGTACTGTCAATATTGTAATCCAGTTAAATGGCAAAAAAAAATTTTTAATGGATGCCCCTTCAAATATAACAAAAGAAAACCTTTTGATTCAAATTAAAAACAACTCGGATTTCCCTATTAAAGTTGATCAATCTATAAAAAAAATTATTTATGTACCAAATAAAATTTTAAATTTTGTTAAATGAAAAAAATATTTCTTATATTCTTAATTTTTTCATTAATTAATGGATGCAGTTTTAAACCTCTTTATAAAACCACAGACTCCTTTTCCAATTATAAAATTAGTATTGTGATCAAATCAAAAGAACGTTATGACAACGATGCATCATTATTTAAATTATTTCTAGAAAAAAAATTAAATTCAAATGCTACAAAAAAATCTCATCTGAAACTTGTTGTCTCTATTCAAAAAACAATCAGTGCATTAGGCATTGATAAAGACATTTTTTCAACTGGGCACATTCTAACTTATAGTGCTAGATATTCTCTTTATGATAAGTCAGGTCTATTAACTTCTGGAGAAATATCAAGAAAATCTAGTTATAACTTAACTGCAAATACATACGCAAACTTAATCTCCGTGGAAGATTCATCCCAAAAACTCTTGAAATATTTATCAGAAAATATTTCTTACATGATACTAGCCAAAAATTTTAAAAGAAAAGTTATACCATGATAATTAAATATCAAAACTTTATTAAAGGTCTTTCTAATTACGTAAAATCAAACTTTTACCTTTTTTATGGTCCCAATTTGGGTAAAGTTGAGCATGGCGCAGATAAATTAGTTAATTTTTTAAAAATAAACAAGAATTTAACTATTATTAGTTTTTCATCACAAGAATTAATTAAAGGTAAAGTTTTAGATTTTTTTCAAAATTATGACTCAACCGATATATTTGGAAATTCTAATCTGCTAATAATGTCACTTGCTGATGGATTATTTAACAAAGAAATTTGTGAAGCGGTTAAAAATTCAAAATTGTCTAATTTAAGATTAATTATTAAATCCGGTCCTTTAGAAAAAAGATTATCACTTAGAAATGATTTTGAAAAACAAGATCACCTTTTGACAATTCCCTGTTATGAAGAAAATAATTATGAAAAGAAAGAAATAGTAAGAAATTATCTAAAAAAAGAAGGCATAAATATTAATTTCCAGAAAACTGATGAATTAATTAACTTATTAAGCGATCAACGTTTTGAGATCATAAATGAGCTTGAAAAAATTGTAATCTTAACTAAGTTATCAAAATCTAGTTCTATTAACAATTTAACTCAAGTTGTTTCTAAAACTGCATATTTCGATGAAGCCAAATTTATATATTCTATTTTTTCAGGAAAAAAAAAATCATTTTTTAGAGATTTTCTAACATTTTTGAATCACGAAAAAAACGAAATCCTGCTTATTAAGATGCTTTCAGATCACTTATACAAAATTCTAATTACCAAAAAAAGAATAGAGTCAGGGAAAACATTTAGAGAATCAATAAAAGAATTAAAACCTCCTATCTTTTTTAAATTCGAAAAGGATTTTAAATATCAAATTGATAATTGGAACGAGAAAGAAATTCTATTATGCTTAAAAAAAATGATTTTTGCGCAAAAAAAAATTTTGGTGAATGATCTTTCAAGCAGTTCTAACCTTATGTTTTTAATATTAGGGTTCATAAACAAGAATTTACAAACTTAAGTTTGTTGTTTCGTTTTTAGGAAGTGTTCTATTTTTTTTAACAAATAATTTTTTTCATTATCTGTATCCAGATAAAGAGAAACATATTGTTTTAACTTTGCGTATGAATGATCTTGTATTGCTAAAATATTTTGGTATTTTTTTGAATCAATACCTTTTCTTGTTAAAACTCGTTTTGCTTGTATAGTTTTATCTACATATGTATAAATTATAAAATCATAATTCTTATGTAGTTTTTTTTCAAAAAGCAATGGGATATCAAAAAAAGTAAATTTTTCTTGATCATTGTTTCTTAAAAATTTTTCTTTTTTTTTTTTTAATTCTGGATGAATAATTTTTTCAAGCTTAGCTAGCTCACTTTTTTTAAAAAAAACGTAGTTTCCTAAACTTTTTTTATTAATTAAACCATTTTTATAAAAAAGATTTGGAATGTGGTTTTTAAATTCCTTTTTAATCTTTTCTGCTATAATTGAGTCTTTAAAAAGGTTTTTAACTTCTATATCTGATTCATATACATTATACCCCAAAGACTTGATTATTGCAGATACGGTTGTTTTTCCGGTTCCAATTTTACCTGTTATAGCAATTTTAATCATTTTTAGTAGCCAAGCAATTTAACAACTTCGTTAATATCATCTTTTGAAAGTTCTATATTATACCATTTTCGAAAAGATTCTGCCGCCTGTCTTACCAACATATATATCCCATTAGAACAACCATTTCCTTGAATTAATGCTTCTTTCATAATTGCTGTTTCCCTTGGGCTGTAAATTATATCGTAGACAAACGCCTGTCTAGTCAGGCACGAAAAATGAAATTTAAGTTTATCTGTTTTTTTCATTCCCAAAGAACTAGTATTAACAACTAATCCAATTGAAGACGATGGGGCAAAGCCCCAGGGACGAATAATAACTTTCGTATCCTTTACCTTTACATCAGATATTATTTGTGTCTTAGCAAAATGACTCACTAATTCTCTTGTATTTGATTCTGTTCTATTTGTAATCTCAATGATAGAAACATTTTTTTTTAATAATTCTGAAAAAACTCCATATGCAGCACCGCCTGCCCCGATAAGAAAAACGCATAAACGTGGCGTAAATTTAAAATTTAAATCTTGTGTTAGAGAATCAAAGAAACCCTTACCATCTGTGTTGGCTCCAATTACTTTTTTTCCTTTTTTGTAGACCGTATTAACTGCAGAACTATTTTGTGCAGATGAATCTAATTCATCAAGATACTGAACAATTTTTTGTTTAAATGGAATAGTAACATTAAAGCCTCTGATTGTTCCATTTCTCACTTCTTCTACAAATTTTTTTAAATGCTCTTCTCGAGCCTCTAGTTTTGTATATTCACAATTTAGATTGTATTTTTTTAACCAGTAATTATGGATTCTTGGTGACTTTGAATGTTTTATTGGATTTCCAATTACAAATAATTTATCCATTACCTAAAATTTTTGAAATAAATTTCTTCAAAGGAAATCCCAAAATAGTCTCGAGGTCTCCATTAATAATTTCAATGAAATTGTGTTTATCATTATCCTCTATTTTGTAGGAACCTACAGAAGATAATGCTATAGCTTCGTTTTCTTGTAAATAATCATCGATCTCCCGTTCTGAGATGTTTTTAAAAAATAACGTAGCCGTTTTTTTTTCTTTATAAAAAAATTTACTATTGTTTAGCACATAGATTGCGCTAACTAATGTATGGCATTTATTTCTTAGAAATAGCATGTTTTTTTTTGCCTCATTTATATTTTTTGGTTTATTAATCTCTTTGTTTTGACAAACTAATATTTGATCAGACCCAATAATAATTCCTTTTGGAAAAAGATCTTTTATTGATTCTGCTTTTTTTTGTGCAAGTAAGCAAACCAAATCACCTGATTTGTATTTTTTTTTTATTTCATCTTCATTAATCTTATGTTTTTCTATCACTGAATTTTTTATATATTTTTTCAACATTTTTATTCTTGTTTGGCTTGATGAAGCGAGAATAAATTGTGAATAATTTTTGAATTTCTTTATTTTTGGCATTTTTTTATAATAACTTGCTACTTATTCTAAAAATATTCACATATGAATAACATGTATAGGTTATTAACAATGTTATTAACTTTTTTAGTTTTAAAGTTTTTAACAAAAAAGAACAACAAAACGTTATTTTTTTTTGTTTTTTAACATTTTATCAACATTTTTTTACTCTAATAACTTGTATAAAACCTCTGGATAAATTTTTATTAAGTTTTCCCATTGGACAACAACAACAACAACTTTTATATATATAGTAGTAGTATTATGTTGCATGAATTTTTATCTAATAACAAATTTTATCCTCCTATTTGGTTCATGCGTCAAGCAGGGAGATATTTACCTGAATACAAAAAAATAAGATCACAAAAAAGAGATTTTTTAAAATTATGTTTTTGTCCAACACTAGCATCAAAAATTTCGCTTCAACCTATAGAAAGGTTTGATCTTGATTTTATTATTTTATTTTCTGATATCTTAGTGATTCCATTTGCTCTTGGTCAAAAAATTGTATTTAAGGAAAAATTAGGTCCTGTTTTAGATCCGGTTACTTCTATATCAGAGCTTAAATATAAAAATCTTGAGAATTGTATTAAAGTTTTAGAACCAGTTTTTGATACTTTGCATATTTTAAATAATAAAAAAGGGGTAAAAAAATTAATTGGTTTTTGTGGAGGGCCATTTACAGTGTTAACTTATATGATTGAAGGAGGAACATCAAAAGATCACAAAAAAATAAAGAACTTTATAAAGCATAATGCAAAAAGTGCAGATGAATTAATTAATCTGCTAATAGAAATATCTATTCGATATCTAAAAAAACAAATAGAGGCTGGAGCAGAAATATTACAAGTTTTTGATTCTTGGGCAGGTCTTTTGCATGGAGATATTTATGAAAGATATATAATTAATCCAAATAAAAGAATTTTTGATGAGATACAAAGAGTTTACCCAAATTTTCCAATGATATTTTTTCCAAGAAAATCAGGAAAAAAGCTTTTAGATTTTGTGTCGAAAATTAAATGCCATGCGTTATCATTAGATGATGATTTTCCCGCTGAAATTTTAGTGATAGCTAGAAGGAAGAATATTGTACTTCAAGGAAATCTTAATCCGAACTTTTTACTTAATGGAGGAAAAAAAATGGAAATTCAAATAAAAAATGTTCTGGAAAAATTTAAAAATAACTTGCATATTTTTAATTTGTCTCATGGAATTTTGCCCAAAACACCAATAGAGAATATTTATAAAACCATAAAAATAATAAGAGAGTTTAATGAAACCTGAAAAACATAGTTTTATTCCAGAAAAAAAAGTAGGTGTATTACTTGTTAATTTAGGAACTCCAGACGCAACTAATTATATTTCAATGTGGAAATATCTGAGAGAGTTCTTAAGTGATAGAAGAATTATAGAAACCCCCAGGGTTTTTTGGTATCCAATTTTGTATCTTATCATTTTGATCCTACGGCCTTATAAATCAGGAAAACTGTATAAAAAAATATGGGATAGAAAAAGAAATGAGTCTCCATTAAGAATTTATTCGAAAAGTTTAGCTCGAAAAATTTCAAAAGATTTCAAAAAACTAGGTGTTTCAGTTGAGTATGCTATGAATTATGGAAAGCCTTCAATCAAAAGGGAAATGGATAAATTATTTAAGAATGGTTGTATAAAAATATTAATTGTGCCTCTATACCCTCAATATTCAGCAACAACTACAGCTTCTGTTGTAGATAGAGTTTTTTTCTATCTTAAAAATATTAGATGGCAACCAACAATTAGATTTTGTCCACCATACTTTGATGATAAATTGTATATAGATGCATTGGAGCTCTCCGTAAATAAACAGATAAAAAAAATGAAGAAAAAACCAAAAAGAATAGTTTGTTCTTTTCATGGAATCCCAAAAAAATATTTTTTAAAAGGCGATCCTTATCACTGTCATTGTTCAAAAACAGTTCGTTTGTTAAACGAAAGATTTAAAAAAGAGAATATAAGTTTTGAAATTTCCTTTCAATCTCGTTTTGGTCCACAAGAATGGTTGAGGCCATATATGAATGAAAAGTTTAAGGAAATATTGGATAATAATGAGAATGAGATATGCCTAATGACACCAGGCTTTTCAATGGATTGCTTAGAAACTCTAGAAGAGATAAAAATTCAGGGAAAAAAAGATTTTTTAGAAATGGGTGGCAAGAGTTTTTCTTATATTAGTTGTTTAAATGATGAGAAAAGCTCGGTTAACATGTTAACAGAAATTATTAAAAGAGAACTATCTGGGTGGATCAATTAATATTATATAAACTTGCAAAGGCATTGCACATAATTTTTATAACAACATGGATGGCTGGTTTGTTTTATTTACCAAGACTTTTTGTTTATCATTCTAGAGTTTCTGTAAACTCACAACAATACAAAACTTTTGAAATAATGGAGATGAAACTTTTAAAATATATAATGAACCCATCTTTCTTTTTCTCTTGGTTTTTTGGGATAATTTTAATTGTAATTAATGGACAATTTTTTTCTTTTTGGTTTTTAACGAAAGTTTTTTTGGTTTTATTAATTTCTATTTTTCATATGCTCTGTGCGAAAATAAGAATTGATTTTAAAAAAAAAATTAATAAAAA
>CAYYMX010000074.1:0-6817 GCA_964473045.1 uncultured Alphaproteobacteria bacterium
ATCATAATGTATTTACATTATTAGTGGCAGTTGTATTATCTGCTCAGTCGACTGATAAGGGAGTAAATAAAGTAACGGAAAAATTATTTAAGATTGCTGATACTCCTGAAAAGATGGTTAAACTAGGGGAAAAAAAAATTAAGAATTTAATAAAAAATATAGGTTTATTTAATACAAAAGCCAAAAACATTTTTTTGTTAAGTAAAATGTTACTTGAAAAGTTTGATTCTAAAATTCCATCAAATAGAGATGAACTTGTTAAGCTACCTGGAGTTGGAAGAAAAACAGCCAACGTAGTTCTAAATACTTTTTTTGATAAACCGCTGATTGCTGTAGATACTCATTTGTTTAGGCTAGGTAATAGAATTGGAATTGCAAAGGGAAACAATCCTTTGGAAGTTGAGACAAATTATATGAAAAAAATTCCGAAATGGGCTATTAAAGATGCACACCATTGGCTTATTCTTCATGGAAGATATATATGTAAGTCAAGAAAACCAGAATGCAAAATGTGTCATATTAAAAAGCTTTGTGAATTTTATACAAAAGAGGTTTTTTATGATTAACAAGATTTTAGGAATGGGAAATGCTGTTCTGGATATTTTGTCAAAAACTACAGATGGATACTTACTAAAAAATAAATTAATAAAAGGGTCAATGTCTCTTGTTGAACAAACAGAATCTGACAATTTGCTACGAAAAATAAAATCTTTGAAAAAAGATTCTGGAGGTTCAGTAGCAAATACAATAGTTGGAATTTCAATTCTTGGCTCAACAGCGTATTTTTGTGGAAAAGTTAAAGACGATGAACTGGGCAATGAATTTGCCAAAAATATGGAAAAGACAGGTGTCAAATTCTTGTGTAAAAAAGCCAGCTCCGGCCTGCCAACCGCAAGATGTTTGGTCCTTGTTACATCTGATGGAGAAAGGACTATGCAAACTTTTCTTGGCGCAAGTACAACTCTTGCAAAAGAAGATGTTGAAGAAAAGTTTTTTGATAATATTCAATATCTTCTTGTGGAAGGATATTTATGGAGTTCAAAGTCAGCTATAGGTGCAATAAAAAAAGCTGTTAATATTTCCAAAAAAAATAAAATAAAAATAGTCTTTTCACTTTCTGATCCATACCTAGTAAAAATGTATAGAAAAGAAATTTTAGAATTTGTTCTAAATCATGTTGATATCCTTATTGGTAATAAAAATGAATACCTTGAAATTTGTAGTCAAAATGATGAAAAAACAAAAAAACTATTAATAGAGAGTGTTGAGAGCATCATTATCACAGCAGGCAAAAATGGTGCCAGTGTAATTGAGAAAAATAAAAATTTTAAAATTGAAGCGGAAAAAGTTAATGAGGTTTTAGATACAACTGGTGCAGGAGATATGTTTGCCGCTGGGTTTCTTTATAAAAAAATTAAAGGTGAGCCAACCCACATTGCAGCTAAATTTGGTTGTAAAACAGCCGCCAGAATTATTCAGCAATATGGAGCAAGGCCATCCAAAGATACTTTCCGAGATTTGTTATAAATTCTTTGTAAAATTAATTACTTATTAAATCCACAATTTTGTTTTTTACAAATTTTGTGTCAATACGACTAATATCTTTTGACTTATATAACTTTAAAGATGAGATGCTGACATTTTTCTCATTTCCAATTGGAGAAAACTTTAAATGATCTGTTGGCCCAAAGATTGTTATTATTGGGATTCCAGTTATAGATAATAAATGACCACAACCAGTATCATTTGAGATGCCAAATTTGCATTTTTTCGCTATTTCAATTGTTTGTAATGGATTCTTACTTTTAAAAATATGTAATTTTTTTTTAAAAGAACTTTTTAACTTTTTCTGCAGATCAATCTCATTGGGTCCAAGAATAAAAATTGGAGAAATTTTTTTCATTAATAAAAAATTTGCAATTTCTATAAAATTGTTAATCGGCCATCTTTTCCACTCAACAGATGCACCCGGGCATATAGCAACTTTTTTTTTCTTGGAATTGTCAACATTAGAACAAAAAGTAATTTTTTTGTCTGTAAGCAATTCCGATAGACCAAGAAGCTGTCTGCTAAGATTCTTACTTTGTTTTTGAACCGGGAACAAATCGGAAAAAAGAAAACTACAACTCGCAGAAATAAAAAGTTTAGTAGGCACTTTTTTTAAAATTAATGTTGTTAAAAGCCTTTTTTGTGTATCAATTACAATATCATAGCTACCAAGTTTTAATGGTTTAAAAAACTCTTTTATAGATGATCCAACTTTGCCATTGTCAATAATCTTATTAATTAAACGATTTGATAAAAACTTTAAATCTGAATTAAAAATGGAATTACCTTTTCCAGCAAGCCAAGTAATATGTGAATTTGGATATATTAGTTTTATGTTTTTTAAAAATGGAAGTTTTAATAAAGAATCTCCAAGAAGATCCAAACCTACATAAACAAGAATTTTTTTACTCTCTTTATTTATATTGTGGATTTTTTTTATATTTTTATTGTTTCTCCATGTTTCGAAAACAATTAGCCTTAAAATTTCAGTTGAGAAATTACAATAAAACTGACTTGCTAAATACCTAAAAAAACTTTTACTAAAAAACGATGAATTGTTTTTTCTTCTCTGCCATGCCCAACACCTAGAAATTATTTTTCTTTTACAATAATTTTTTAGCTTTTTATCTAAAAACCTGTGTGTTTCAATAAAATTAATTGTAGCCAATGATAAGTCATACAAAGTCTGCCCACTATTATCCATTACTCTATTTTCTATAAATTCAGGGCCAATACAGATTGTTTTGTCACTTTGACCAATTAGAAACCTTTCATTTGTTCTGTTTTTTAAATGATAACCTGCAATTCTAATGGGAATTGAATAGTCTTGAACAAAAACTTTTTTGTCACAACCACCTACCTTTAAAAAACTTGAGGTTTTAATCATTGAATTGCTTGATCCTCCCCAGCCACTTTTTAAAAACTTTTCGATAGGGTTTCTTAAAACTCTGGAAGCAAAATAATGATTTTTAAAACGAAATTTATTAATATTTGAAGTCCATTCCCAATACCCATAGAGCAGATTTAAATCAAGACGTTCCATTTCTTTTTTCATGTAGGATAGTGCGTCTGGTGCCAGAACATCATCTCCATCAACAAACTTTATATAAGAATATTTTACAAATTTGAGAGCATGATTAATGGCTAAACTTGGACCAGAATTTATTTGGGATAAAAGCTTGATATCGGATCTCTTGTCTTTAATTTTTTGAGACACAATTTTTAATGAATTATCTGTTGATCCATAATCAACAATAATTAGCTGAGAAAATTTACTCATTTGCGAAAAAATTGACTCTAATGTGTTTTCAATAAACTTTTCTTTATTGTAAACGGTTACAATTATCGAGATACCATCTTTTAAATTCATTCTATAATAATAAAAGTTTGGATTTAATGGACAAGTTAATTGTTTTGCCAATCAATCATAGTCAATTGAGTACCCTGCAGCACGAATAGTTCTTATGAGATTTGTTGTACCAGGTATATTTACGGCTTTTCTTAATCTTCTGATATGCGTATCGACTGTTCTGGACTCAACAAAAATCCCATGCCCCCAGACGGAATCAAGTAGTTGTTCTCTACTATATACCCTTCCAGGGTTTTCAAGAAAATGTTTCAATAGTTTATACTCTGTTGGACCAAGATGTATTTTTTTTCCATTTCGAAATACTTTGTGCTCATCTAAATTGATTGAAACATCTTTAAATTCAAGGACCTCTTGTTGTCTTGATGAAGATGATCTTCTTAGTAGAGCTTTAACTCTTGCTATTAATTCAGCTGGGCTAAAGGGTTTGGAAATGTAATCATCAGCTCCAGAGTCGAGGCCTCTAATTCTATCCTCCTCTTCTCCTTTAGCAGTTAGAATTATTATAGGAAGACTATTTGTTTGTTTTTGTCGTCTTAAAATTTTGCAAACTTCCAACCCACTTGGAGCAGGAATCATCCAATCCAGGATGGCTAAATCTGGGATCTCTTCTTTTACTAAAAGTAGTGCATCCTCTCCAGTTTTTGCTTGCCTAACACTAAACTTATTCTTTTCAAGATTATAAGTGATCAAGGGCAATAAAGAAGAGTCATCTTCAACAAGTAAAATATTTTTTTTTGATTTCATGCTTATACTAACTTACCCTGCAAATTATATATTACCTCTTTTGAAATAACTTTTGACAGATCCCCAATTCTTTCTAACTCTTTAGCAACAAATAGCATTTGAGTGTAGAAACCTATGCTGTTCTTTTCTCTATCTTCCATCATAATATGCAGATGTTCTCTAAAGCAAGTTTCATAAAGAGAATTTATTGTCACGTCTTCAGTAGGAACTGTTTCTGCTATTTCTCTTGATTGTAGATCATAGGCACTTAAGGCTTTTGAATAATTTTTCAAAACTAGAAGACCTAGTTGATGAATAGAGTCTGTTTGATAAAATTCTGGGACATTCTTGACGTATAGTACTCTGGTTGCAATATTCGAAGCATGGTCCCCAATTCTTTCAAGACTACTTGAAATTTTTAGTGCTATTATTATCTTTCGTAGATCATCAGCTAAAGGTTGCCTTTTAGATAGAGTTGTAGTAGCAAACTCTCTTATTTTGGTTTCTAAAGAATCAATCTCATCATCATTTTTTATAATCTTTTTGGCTTTTGAAAGATTAATTATTTTGACTAAATTAACCGATTCAAAAATTTGTTTCTCAACCTTTAACCCCATCTCAGTAAGGTTTGATTTAAGACTATTAAGGTCGTCATCGTAAGTGCTAACAATATGTTCTTTCATTTTAACCTATCTTTCCAGTTATATAGTCCTGAGTCTTTTTTTGTCTTGGTGTAGAAAAGATGTGGTCAGTTTTTCCAACTTCAATCAAACTTCCCATATGAAAAAAAGCAGTTTGCTGAGATACCCTTGCTGCCTGTTGCATTGAATGCGTTACAATAACAATTGTATAATTTTTAGCCAATTCATCAATTAGTTCTTCTATTACTGCTGTAGCGATTGGATCAAGTGCAGAACAAGGTTCATCCATTAAAATTATTTCTGGACTGACAGCAATTGCCCTGGCAATACACAAACGTTGTTGCTGTCCACCTGACAATGAAGTTCCAGCTTCATTAATTCTATCTTTTATCTCAGAAAATAACCCAGCTTTCTTAAGACTGTTAGTTACTAATTCTTCAAGTTCATCATTACTATTAGTTAAACCATGAATCTTTGGGCCATAAGCAACATTTTCAAAAATTGATTTAGGAAATGGATTTGGTTTTTGAAAGACCATTCCAATTTTAGCTCTCAGCAAAACCGGGTCAATTTCTTTTCCATAAATATCTTCTTCGTCAATAATTATCTTTCCTTCAACCTTGCATGTCTCTATGGTGTCGTTCATTCGATTTAAACATCGGATAAAGGTTGACTTTCCGCAACCACTTGGACCAATTAAAGATGTAACTTTTTTAGAGGGAATTTCTAAATTTATGTTGTCTAAAGCTTTTTTCTCTCCGTAGAAAACATTTACTTTATTTGTTGTTATCTTTATTTTTTCAACCATTATGAATATAACCTATTCTACCACTTTTTTTCAAATTTGTGTCTAACAAATACTGCAAAACCATTCATTAAAACTAAGAAAGCAAGAAGAACCATTACTCCCGCGGCAGTAAGTTCTATGAACCCTCTTGCCGCAGTGCTTTTCCACAAGTAAATTTGTACAGGTAAAACGGTAGCAGATTCAAAAATTGAAGAAGGTATGTCAACTATGAAAGCAACCATCCCTACCATCAGAAGGGGAGCAGACTCACCTAACGCTCGAGATAGACCAATAATTGTTCCTGTCATAATCCCTGGAATTGCCAAAGGCAAAACATGATGTTTTACAGCCTGAAACTTTGTTGCACCCAAGCCAATTGCCGCCTCTCTTATAGACTGAGGAACGCTTTTAAGAGAAACCCTTGTGGCAATAATTATAGTTGGAAGAGTCATAAGTGCTAAGACCATTCCACCTACGATTGGAGCAGATCTTGGAAAATTCATTAAATTCAAAAATATTGATAGCCCTAAAAGACCAAAAATTACGGATGGTACTGCCGCAAGGTTATTAATATTAATCTCAACAAAATCAGTAAACTTATTTTTTGGAGCCAGTTCTTCTAAAAACACCCCTGCTGCCACGGCTACAGGAAATGATAAAAGTAGTGTTACAAAAAGGGTGAAGAATGAACCAACAACGGATCCCAAAATACCAGCTTGTTCTGCTTCAGTTGAGTCAGCCGTAAAGAAGAAATTTTTGTTGTAGCCAGATTTTAAATCATTGTTTGCTCTCAGCTTTTTAATCCATTTAAGCTCAATGTTGGAGACAAGCCTATCATCTTCGGAAAGTTTTTCCATCTTAGGGTTTTTATTTATTACATCAATTGTTGATGATGCTAAAAGCCATATTTTTTTTTTTTGTCCAATTAAATTTTTTTCATTTAAAACTATTTTTAGAAGATTTTCTTCCTCGGAGTTTGAGATGAACTTTGAAAGTTTCCTAAGATCCTTTTTTTCGGTAACGGTAGGAAAATACTTTTTTAATGATCTATCAATGATTTTTTTAAAATTAGCAAATCTTATATCTTCATCGCTTTGGCTGTTTTTTGGATCAATAATTTCTGGATCAAAAAACACTTCAAGCTTTATATATGTGCTAAAAAAAGCTTTTTTCCCTTGAATTACTATTGTTGATAAAATTATAAAAAGAAACAAAACAGCAAGTGCAATCCCAAACATTCCATAATAT
>CAYYMX010000075.1:0-6679 GCA_964473045.1 uncultured Alphaproteobacteria bacterium
TCCTTTTTTTAAAAATTATAGGCCACAATTTTACTTTAGAACAACTGATGTTACAGGCACTATTGAATTGCCGTCAGGTACTGAAATGGTGATGCCCGGTGATAATGTTTCCGTTTCTGTTGAGTTACTTACACCAATTGCTATGGATAAAGGACTTAAGTTTGCCATTAGAGAAGGTGGTAGAACTGTTGGAGCTGGTGTAGTAGCAGAGATTGTAGAATAGTTAATCTTTGTGAGGATTTTTTTTTATGGTTAGTCAAAACATACGTATTAGACTCAAAGCTTTTGATCATAGAGTTCTTGATCAGACTACGCTTGAAATAGTTAATACTGCAAAAAGAACTGGGGCTAATGTAAAGGGACCAATTCCTCTTCCAACTATTATTGAGAAATATACAATTTTAAAATCACCTCACGTTGATAAAAAGTCGAGGGATCAATTAGAAATGAGAACACATAAACGTGTTATGGATATTACTGACTGGACTCCCCAAACAGTTGATGCTCTTCAAAAGCTCGAACTTGCCGCTGGCGTAGATATAGAAATAAAATTGTAGGATTAGATATGAGATTGGGTCTTATTGTAAAAAAAATTGGTATGAGCAGATTTTATGATTCATCTGGTATTAACCAATGTGTAACTATTTTAAAAGTTGATAACTGTAAGATTATAGAAATTAAGACTAAAGAAAAAAACAATTACAATGCTTTAAGACTTTCTTATGGTGTAGCAAAAAAACCTTCAAAAAAACCCTTAAGAGGTTTTTTAAAAAAGAATAATTTAAAACAATTTATCTTGTCCAAAGAATTTAGAGTTGAGAATGAACATAATTATAAGATTGGTGATGAAGTGAGTGCTGAAAACTTTACAGAAGGTCAATTTGTAGATATTTCAGGGAATACAATTGGTAAAGGATTCGCTGGTGGTATGAAAAGACATAATTTTTCTGGAAATAGAGCAACGCATGGTGTTTCTATTTCGCATAGATCTCATGGTTCAACAGGCCAGTGCCAAGATCCGGGAAAAGTTTTTAAGGGAAAAAAAATGGCTGGTAGACTTGGAAATGTTAAAAGAACTATGCAAAATCTTTTAGTGCTTAAAGTGTATAAGGAAAATAATACAATTTTAGTAAGAGGCTCAGTTCCAGGTCCAAGTGGTTCTTATCTTAAAATTTTTGATTCAGTTAAGAAAAGTCAAATGATTGAAAAACCAAAGCCAGTACAGGAACAGTCTCAATTGCAGCCTGCAGAGAAGCCAAATCCGGCACAGGAAGTTAAACCAGAAGTTGCGGAAGTTAACCCGCTACAGAAACCTCAGGCTCAAACCCAAACATCCAAAGAATTAGAAGATAAATCTGAACCCAAAGAATTTGCTAAAAAAAACTTAAAAGATAGCAACAAAGTGGAATAGCATGAAAGAAAAAATAAATTCGATAGATAATAAATTGGTAAGAGAAGTTGATTTGAACAAGTCAATCTTTGGTATTGATTATAGAGAGGACATTATTTCTAGAATGATTAGATATCAACTTGCTAAAAGACGTTCTGGCAACCATAAAACAAAAGGTATATCTGAAATTTCTGGTTCAACAAAAAAACCATTTAAACAAAAAGGGACTGGGAGTGCAAGGCAAGGGAGTAGGCGTTCCCCTCAAATGCGAGGAGGTGCAGTAATTTTTGGTCCTCAGGTAAGATCGCATGCTCATAAACTACCTAAAAAAATTCGCACATTAGCCTTAAAAATAGCTCTTTCAAAAAAACTTAAAGATGGAAAATTAAAAATCATAGATGCTTTTAAAATCCCCAAAGCAAAGACAAGTCTATTTAAATCTAAATTGTTGAACTTCAAAATTAATTCAGCACTTTTTGTTGATGGAAAAGATATTGATAAGAATTTTTTTTTAGCCTCCAATAATGTTCCAAATGTGGATGTTCTTTCGGTATCTGGAATAAATGTTTACGATATAGTCAAGAAAGATTTCCTGATTATCTCTGAGGGAGCTCTTAAGAGTCTAAATGAAAGGTTTAGTAAATGACTATGGTTGTTTCATCTGAAAGATTATTTGAAGTGATTCGTTCTCCCTTAGTATCAGAAAAGGCAACTTTTGTTTCACAGTTCAACTATTATGTTTTTAAAGTTTCGTTAAGTTCTAAAAAGATAGAAATAAAAGATGCCGTTGAAAAGATTTTTAATGTAAAAGTTAAATCAGTCAACACTCTTATACAGAAAGGCAAAAAGAAAAGATTCAAAAATCGTATTGGCTTTAGATCTAATATAAAAAAAGCATTCGTTAAACTACAAGAAGGTAACACAATAGATACAACAGTAGAGGTTAAATAGTAAATTATGGCTTTAAAACAATATAAACCAGTTACTTCAAGTCAAAGAGGTCTTGTTCTTGTAGAAAAATCAGATATTTTTAAAGGAAAGCCACATAAAAAGCTTACTAAGGGTTTATCTGCTAAGGGTGGAAGAAATAATTATGGGCATCTGACCGCTAGAAGAAAAGGTGGACGTCACAAAAGAAAGTATAGAATTATAGACTTTAAAAGAAATGTTTTAAATTCACCTGCGACAGTCGAAAGAATTGAATACGATCCAAATAGATCTTCATATATTGCTCTGATTAAATACAAAGATGATAATTACTCTTATATTATCTGTCCTCAGAAAATTAAAGTTGGTGCTATTGTGGTGTCTTCGGATGAGGCAGAAATAAAAATTGGTAATTGTCTAAAGCTAAAAAATATTCCCAATGATACGCTTATCCATAATGTGGAGATAAAACCTGGAAAAGGTGGACAACTTTTAAGGTCAGCTGGTACATATGGTCAATTAATTGGAAAAGACTCTGATTATGCTCAGATCAAATTGTCATCCGGTGAGATTAGGATTGTTAGGGTTGAGTGTAGAGCAACTATTGGAATGGTTTCAAATCCAGATCAAAAAAATATTAAGCTAGGTAAAGCTGGAAGAAAGCGTTGGTTGGGGGTTAGACCAGTTGTGAGAGGGGTTGCTATGAACCCTATTGATCATCCTCACGGAGGTGGAGAAGGTAGAACTTCTGGAGGAAGAAACCCAGTTTCAAGAAAAGGTCTTTCTGCAAAGGGTAAGAAAACCAGAAATAATAAACGAACAAACAAATTTATTTTAAAAAATAAAAAGAAAAAATAGTGGTGTAATTATGACAAGATCAGTTTGGAAAGGACCTTTTGTTGATACATATCTCATTAAAAAAGCAGATAAAGTAAGAAGCTCTGGAAGAAATGATGTGATAAAAACATGGTCAAGGAGGTCTACTATTTTACCTGAGTTTGTTGGTATTACATTTGGTGTTCATAATGGTAGAAAGCATATTCCAGTTACTGTAAATGAAAATATGGTAGGTCATAAGTTAGGTGAGTTTTCACCAACAAGAACTTATAAGGGACATAATGCTGATAAGAAAGTGTCGTCATAGGGTTGAAAATGGTTAATAAAGAGAAAAATGAAATAAATTCGATTGCTAAAGCTTCTGCAAAATCATTAAAAACGAGTGTTCAAAAGGCAAACCTTGTTTTGAGATTAATTAGAGGTTTGAAGGTAGATAAGGCAATGAATATGTTGGAGTTTTCAAAAAAAAAAATGTCTATAGATGTTTTGAAGGTCCTAAAATCAGCAATTGCAAATGCTGAAAATAATCATCAATTGGATATAGATAAACTTTTTGTTAAGGAAGCTTCAGCTGGTAAGTCAATGGTATTAAAACGATTTAGACCAAGAGCAAGAGGGAGGTCTGGAAAGATTCTAAAACCGTATTCGAAAATAAGAATTTTGGTTGAGGAAAAAAAACCTCAAAAAGTTGAAAAAGTAGAAACACAGGAGAAAAAAAGTGGGACAAAAAACTAATCCAATTGGATTAAGACTTGGCATAAATAGGTCATGGGAATCAAGATGGTATTCTGAAAAAGATTACCCAAAGTTATTACAAGAGGATATCAAATTAAGAAAGTTTTTATTGAAGAATCTTTCTTCGGCTGGAATTTCCAAAATTGTTATCGAAAGACCTGCAAAATTAGCAAAAATCACATTACATACCGCTAGACCAGGTGTAATTATTGGGAAGAAAGGCTCAGATATTGAAAAATTAAAAACAAAAATTAGCATGATGATTAGTGGAGATGTTAGTATTAATATCGTAGAAATCAAAAAACCAGAATTAGATTCAAAATTGGTTGCTGATAATATAGCACAGCAACTGGAAAGACGAGTTGCTTTCCGACGTGCTATGAAAAGGGCAGTTCAATCTGCAATGAGACTAGGAGCACTAGGAATTCGAGTTAATTGTAGTGGAAGATTAGGTGGAGCTGAGATTGCTAGAATGGAATGGTATAGAGAAGGAAGAGTTCCATTACATACACTAAGAGCTGATATTGACTACGGAGTTTCAAGAGCTAACACAACTTACGGTATTTGTGGTGTAAAAGTCTGGATCTTTAAAGGAGAGACTTTTGACTCTACTCCAAAAAAAAAAGATGTTAAAGATTCAAAAAATGATGAGATAAGCAAGATAAGCGAGTAAGATTAATGTTACAACCAAAAAAACCGAAATATAGGAAGCAGTTTAAAGGAAGAATGCATGGAAATTCTAAAGGTGGTAATTCGTTGAATTTTGGTTCATTTGGATTGAAAGCTGTTACGCCAGCTAGGATCACTTCTAGGCAAATTGAGGCAGCTCGCAGGTGCATTTCTCGTCATTTAAAGAGATCAGGAAAGGTATGGATTCGAATTTTCCCAGATGTTCCTATAACAAAAAAACCAGCAGAAGTTAGACAAGGCAAAGGCAAAGGAGCAGTTGAATTTTGGGCTTCAAAAGTTAGGCCGGGAAAAATATTGTTTGAGATAGATGGAGTTTCAAAAAATTTAGCAGTAGAAGCTTTTGAACTAGCATCAGCAAAATTGCCAAACAAGAATAAATTTGTAACTCGTCTAGGATTATAAAATGGAAAAGATTGATGATTTAAAAAAGCTTGAAACTTCAAAATTGAAAGAAAAATTGATTTTGCTTAGAAAAGAATCATTTAATTTAAGATTTCAAAAAAGTTCTGGACAACTTGAAAAAACAGCGAGAATTAACATAGTTAGAAAACAGATTGCAAGAATAAAAACACTTATAAACCAAGGAAATAAAAAGAATGCCTAAAAGAACTTTAAAAGGAGTTGTAGTTTCAGAAAAAGCAGACAAAACAATTACTGTATCTGTTAACAGAAAAGTAATGCATCCTGTTTATAAAAAATATATTAAGAGAACAAAAAAATACTGTGTACATGATGAGAAAAATGAATTTAAGATTGGCCAAGATGTAACAATTCAGGAAAGCAAGCCAATTTCAAAAACTAAAAAATGGGTAGTTATTAAATAGGTATTATATGATTCAAATGCAATCTACATTATTTGTTGCTGATAATTCTGGGGCTAAAAAAGTTCAGTGTATAAAAGTATTAGGTGGAACAAAAAGAAGATTTGCGTCAATTGGTGATGTGATCGTAATCACAGTAAAGGATGCAATTCCAAGAGGCAAAGTTAAAAAAGGTGAAATTCATAAAGCTGTTATAGTTAGAACGGCTAAGGAAGTTTATAGATCTGATGGATCATCTATAAGGTTTGATAGAAATTCAGCCGTTTTAATTAGTAATACTGGTGAACCTTTGGGCACTAGAATTTTTGGTCCAGTAACACGAGAACTAAGAGCTAAAAAGTATATGAAAATTATCTCACTTGCTCCGGAGGTATTATAATGTCTATTAAAATTAGAAAAGGGGATACGGTAGTAGTGCTTTCTGGAAAAGATAAAGGGAAAGTTGGTAAGGTACTTAAGGTTATAT
This sequence comes from uncultured Alphaproteobacteria bacterium, assembly GCA_964473045.1. Lineage (GTDB taxonomy): Bacteria > Pseudomonadota > Alphaproteobacteria > Methylaequorales > Methylaequoraceae > CAYYMX01. The sequence continues at coordinate 5,867 of CAYYMX010000075.1, forward strand.
CTTTTAGAAAACCTAAAAGTAAAGCAAGTAGATGGGCTGACAAGAACATTAGAAATTCAAAAACATTCCTACAAAAGCATCTGCAAACTAAAGCTATAGTTGAAGGAGTTAATATAGTAAAGAAACATACTAAGCAATCTGCAACCTCAAAAGGGGGAATAGAAAGTATTGAAAAACCTATTTATCTTTCTAAATTGTCAATACAAGATCCAAAATCTTCAAAGCCTAGTAAAATAGGATTTAAATTATTAGATGATGGAACAAAAGTTAGATTTTTAAAAAAATCTGGTGAAACATTAACATAGGTGTTGGAATGGCTAGACTAAAAGATCTATATAAAACCAAGCTAAAAGATGAACTTAAAAATAAGTTTGGTTTAAAAAACACAAATGAAGTTCCAAAGCTCGAAAAAATAGTTGTCAATATGGGTATTGGTGAAGCAGTTGTGGATTCCAAAAAAATTAATGCTGCTACGGAAGACCTAATGCAAATTACTGGTCAGAAGCCAATGATTACTCAATCCAAAAAGTCTATTGCAGGTTTTAAACTTCGAAAGGGCTTAAACATTGGTTGTAAAGTAACATTAAGAAAAAATAGAATGTATGAATTTCTTGATAGACTTGTATATATAGCACTTCCAAGGGTTAGAGATTTTAAAGGACTTTCTAGAAAGTCTTTTGATGGTAATGGAAATTATTCAATGGGATTAAAAGAGCAAATAATTTTTCCAGAAATTAATTATGATAAAATTGATAAGGTTAGAGGTATGGATATCTCTATTATTACATCTACTAATCGAGATGATCATGCTCT
>CAYYMX010000076.1:0-6589 GCA_964473045.1 uncultured Alphaproteobacteria bacterium
ATTCTTTGGGTTTACAGCAAATTGAACGTTTGCCCCTCCAGTTTCTACTCCAATTTCTCTTATTACTTTAATAGAGTTATTTCTCATATTTTGGTACTCTTTGTCAGTTAGGGTTAATGCTGGTGCTACTGTTATAGAGTCACCGGTGTGAACTCCCATGGGGTCTATATTCTCTATTGAACAAACAATAATACAATTATCCTTATAATCTCTTCCAACCGACTAATGACTCTTCAATTAAAACTTCATTGATTGGAGACAAGGACAAACCTTTTTTAACAATCTTTAAAAATTCTTGTGTATTTTTAACTACTCCTCCACCCGAACCACCAAGTGTAAAAGAAGGCCTAATGATTAATGGAAAATTTAGTGATCTTAAAATTTTTTTTGCATTTTCTAAAGAATTTGTTGTAAACCCAATTGGTGTATTAAGCCCAATCTTTTTCATTGATCTCTTGAAAAGTTCTCTATTCTCTGCCTTTTCAATTACTTTTTCTGTCGCCCCAATTAATTCAACATTGTGTTTTTGGAGAATTTTCTTCTTTTTTAATTCAATTGATAAATTGAGTGCTGTTTGTCCGCCCATTGTAGATAATAGAGCATTTGGTTTTTCTTTTATAATGATTTTTTCTAGTAGGTCAGAATTCAGTGGCTCTATATAGGTGTTTTCAGCCAATCCAGGATCTGTCATTATTGTTGCTGGATTTGAATTAACCAAAATTATTTTGTAGCCTTCTTCTTTAAGTGCTTTACATGCTTGAGTCCCCGAATAATCAAATTCACAGGCCTGACCAATAACAATTGGGCCAGCTCCTATTACAAGTATCTTTTTAATATTATTTCTTTTGGGCATATTCTTTTACATAACTTTTAAATTGTTCAAACAGGTATCTACTATCCTGTGGTCCAGGGGAAGATTCAGGGTGATACTGAATTGAAAAAAAAGGTTTCTTTTTAATCTTAATACCAGCTATTGTTTTATCAAATAATGAAGTATGTGTAATACTCATTTGACTAGGAATATTTTTTTTAGAAACCACAAATCCATGATTTTGAACTGTAATTTCAACCTTTTGTGTTGCAAGATTTTTAATTGGATGATTGGCACCCCTATGACCATGATGCATCTTTTCTGTTGATGCTCCAAAAAGAAGAGAGAGTATTTGATGACCAAGGCAAATGCCAAATATTGGTATGTTTTTATTTTTTAAAAAAATCAATTCATTTTTAACTTTTTTAAATGTTGCCAGAGGATCACCTGGTCCATTTGATAAAAAAATTCCTATTGGTTCTAGAGAAAGTATTTTTTTCAAAGAGTAACTTAATGGAAAAACAATTATAGGATAATCAATTTTTTCTAAAATTCTTAAAATATTTTTTTTAATACCAAAGTCTATAACAGCAATAAATTTTGTATTTATTTTTTTAATATCTATTCTTTTTTTGGTAGAGTTTATAGATCTGTATGGCATTTTAGTTGAAACTTTTGATGCTAAATCTTGATTGTTCATTTTGGGAAACCTTCTCAAACTTTTTGAAAGTAACTCTAAACTATCAAATTTTTTTTTAGGAAAATGAATTAATGCATTACAAGCACCATTCTTCCTTATTTTTTTTGTTAAAACCCTGGTGTCAATACCCGTTACACAAGCTTTTTTATTTTTTTTGAGCCATTTTTCAAAATCTATCTCTGATCTAAAATTAGATGCTTTCGTAATGCGATTGTTAATTATACAGGCTGAAGCATAAATTTTGGAACTTTCATAGTCTAATTTGTTTGTTCCCACAATTCCAATATGAGGAAATGTAAAATTAATTATTTGATTGTAATAAGATGGGTCAGTTAATATTTCCTGATAACCAGTTACTGCAGTATTAAAACATATTTCTCCAATAAAGTTACCTCTTTTTCCGTAACCATAACCCAAAAAAAAACTTCCATCTTCAAGTAGTAAGATACAATTTTGGTTATTTTTAGGGAGAGTTTTTTTCATTTAACAAATAATATACTCTGATTCCATTAATTTCCAATAGATGTCGACTAAATTAATATAACTTGATTAATTTTTTTATCTGTGTCAGTTAATTGTATTGTATTTATGGAACTCTTAAGAGAAAAAATAAAATCTAGTCTTAACGAAAATCTGAGAAAAAAAGATGAGATTGCTGTTTCCACACTAAGACTTATTCTTGCGGCTATAAAGGATAGAGATATCGAATACAGGACAAAGAAAAAGGGAGAATTAATCACTGATGAGGATATTTTAAGTTTGTTAATAAATATGGTAAAGCAAAGAAAAGAAAGTGTTGAGATCTATTCTAAAGCAGGAAGAAAAGATTTGAGTCAAAGGGAAGAAAAGGAAATAGAAATTATAAAATCTTTTTTACCGAGACAAATAAAATCATCAGAATTAGAGGAAATTATTAAAAATGTTGTCTCTGAAATGAATTTTTCTTCTATAAAAGATTTAGGTAATTTAATAAAAATATTAAAGGAAAAATTTCCTGGTCAACTTGACATGAAAGAAGTCGCAGAATTTGCTAAAAAAAATCTTCAATAATGGGCGAACAAAAATCAATTGATGAAATATTAAATGAGTTTAGGCATAGAGTTAAATTTTCTGATTTTATAGGCAAATTTGTTAAGTTAGTCCCTAGAGGGAATTCATTTGTTGGAAAGTGCCCATTTCACAATGAAAAAACACCATCCTTCAATGTTAATGATGATAAGGCACTTTTTTATTGTTTTGGGTGCAAAGCGGGAGGGAATGTTGTAAATTTTTTGACTAAATTTAAAAACTTTTCTTTCAAAGAGTCCATGGAGTATCTTGCCAACTTTCTAGGTCTATCGATAAGTAAAAGCAAATCTAAGGACGACAAAAAAGTTCTGAAATATATTAAAATGTTAAAATTAAGTAACGATTTTTTTATTGCATCACTAAAAAAAAATAAATTTGCCTACGACTATATATTTAATAGAATTCCAGATGCGGAAAGTATTTCAAAATTTCAAATCGGTTATTGTCCGGATGATCAACATTTTATTGATTTTTTAAACCATAAAGGATTAAAAAAAGATGATCTAATAGAATTAGGCTTTTTTATAAAAAAAAATGAGAATGAAATGTTTGGTAGATTTAAAGATAGAATTACTTTTCCAATATTTAATTATAATCATGAAATTGTTGGATTTGGTGCTAGGTCAATTAGAAAATCAAAAATTAAATACATTAATTCTTCTGAAAGTCCAGTTTTTAAAAAGAGTGAGAATCTTTATGGTCTAGAGCAAAATTATAATTTTATTAAAAAGAATAGAGAAATTTTTTTGGTTGAAGGTTATCTAGATGTAATCTCACTTTTTAGAAAAAATGTCAGAACTGCAGTTGCTACTCTTGGTACGAGTTTGTCTGAAAGACAAATTCAAAAAATGTGGATGTTTACTGATATTCCATATGTATGTTTTGATGGTGATGAGGCAGGGACGGAATCAACTAAAAAAGTATCACTTAAAATACTTGAATGCTTGTTACCTGGAAAATCTTTCAAATTTATTTTTTTACCAGACAATCTAGATCCAGATAGTTTTATAAAAAGAAATAATGCTAAAGATTTTTTTTCTTTAGCAAAAAAATCTTTAGATCTTTCAGAAGTTATTTGGCAAGATTTGGCAAAGTCATTAAAGAATTTTACGCCTGAGTCATTTGCTTATCTTGATCAAAAAATAAGAATTCTTACAAAAAGAATTTCCAATCAAAATATAGCTATAGAATATCAAAAGTTCTTAATAGATAAAAAAAATAAATTGGCGTGGAGTAAAAGATCAATAGGCTCTAAAAATAGAATTAATGTTTCAGAACCCAGCACTAAAAAAAACCTTAATGAAATGATGTTGATAGGCTTTATGTTATTTGAGGAAGATTATTTAGAAGAATTCCAAGAAGAAATTTCATCTTTAAAACTAAGAGATAGCAATTTAGAAAAATTTAGACAAAAAATTTTAGAAAACTTTTCAAGACATGATTATAAGGAAAATATTTCCAATCTAGAGAATGTAAGAAAAAAAAAAAAATTTTTTTTGAAGAATTATCTAATATAAGAAAAACCCATCTTAAAAATCTACAACAAGAAGAAAAAAATATTTTTTTTAAGCATATGCTTAAAAATTTAATGTTACCATCAGTTTTAGATGAAAGAGACATTTTGAAAAATGAAATAATTTCATGTAAAGATGAAATTAAGCTTACTCAACTAATTAAAAAGTATGATGAAATAAACAACGAGATAAAAAAAATAAAAAATAAAGAACTTGATTAATTTTCAGTTATCGTTCATGTAATATTTGTATTAAATTAGCTTCTATTTTCTATTATGTCAGAATCCAAAAAAAATATTAGATCCAAAAAAAATCAAAATGAAGAACCTCTAATTGATAAGTCGACTGACTTAATGAAAAAACTTATTTCGAAAGGAAAGAAACAAGGTTTTTTAAACTATACTGAAATAGAAGAAATGTTATCGAATGAGAAATTTGAGGATAAAGAGGAGTTTTATTCAAAGGTAGATAACGCAAACATTCAAGTATTTAATAATGAAAATGAAGAAGATTCTAATGAGGAAGAACAAAAGTCAACTACTGTAGTTAAGGAAAAAGACGAAGATACTGGGAGAACTGATGACCCTGTTCGAATGTACTTAAAAGAAATGGGCAATGTTGAACTGCTTTCTCGTATTGGTGAAATAGAAATTGCTAAAAGAATTGAGAATGGAAAAAAAAAGACAATGGAAGCATTTTCTCATTGCTTTTTATCAATGGAATTAATATCAAAGTATTATATAGAATATGAAAAATCAATTAGGCAACTAAGAGACTTTATTGATCTAGATTCAACTTTTCGTTCTATTAATGGAGAACAAGATGACTTTGATGATATAAGTATAAAAGAACATGAGATGTATGATGAAGACAATAATGAATCCATTGAAGAGGAGAAGGAAACAGAGGAAGATTCAGAATATGAAAATGAAAGCAATGAAATTTCTGATTTGTCAATCTTAGAAAAGGAAGAAAACCTTAGACCACATATAGAGTTAAATTTAGAAAAATTTGCCAAGCTTTATAAAAAATTTAAAAAAATTCGACAGGATTATATAATATCAAAATATTCAAATAAAAAAATTGATAAAAAAGAATCTAAGAAATTTGAAAATACTTCAATTGCTATTTCGGAAACGTTAAAAAATCTTTTTATTAATCAGGCTCGAATTGAAGATGTAGTTATTCAACTAAGTAAATATAATTTTGAAATTATAAGTAGTAAAAGAAAACTAAAAAATATTGCTTCAAAAAGTAGAATAACTGAGAAAGAATTTATCGAAGAGTATGAAAAAAATTATACTAATAAGAATTGGCTTAGAAATTTAACTAAAAAAACTAATAAAAAATGGAGTTCCTTTTCAAGAAAACAAGAAACTGTCGATATAGTTGCTAGATTAAGGGATATTATGGACTCTACTTTAATGACTATTGATGAGATTCTTGAAATTTCCAATCAAGTAAGTGAAGGTGTTAAAGAAGCAGGTATAGCAAAGAAAGAAATGATTGAGGCTAACCTTCGGTTAGTTATTTCTATAGCAAAAAAATATACCAATAGAGGCTTGCAATTTCTTGATTTGATTCAAGAAGGCAATATAGGCTTGATGAAGGCAGTTGATAAATTTGAATACAGAAGAGGTTATAAGTTTTCAACTTATGCGACATGGTGGATAAGGCAGGCTATTACAAGGTCAATTGCCGATCAGGCTAGAACTATTAGAATTCCGGTTCACATGATTGAGACTATAAGTAAGCTAGTACGAGTATCAAGACAACTTTTAAATGAAAATGGTGTTGAGCCACAGCCTGAAGAACTTGCAGGCAGATTAGGTATGCCTTTAGAAAAAGTCAGAAAAGTTTTAAAAATAGCTAAGGAACCAATCAGTCTTGAAACTCCAGTTGGAGATGAAGATGATAGTCACCTAGGAGATTTTATTGAAGATAAAGCTATAAAACTTCCACTTGATGCTGCTATTCAAAATAATTTACGTGAAGCTACAACTAGTGTCCTATCCACTTTAACACCCAGAGAAGAAAGAGTGTTACGAATGAGATTTGGTATTGGGATGAATACAGATCACACGTTAGAGGAAGTTGGACAACAATTTTCTGTAACTAGAGAGCGAATAAGACAAATTGAAGCAAAAGGACTTAGAAAACTAAAACATCCTAGTAGGTCTAGGAAATTAAGAAGTTTTTTAGACAATTAAGCCTTATTCCAAAAAAAAAATTAAAAAAATTAAAATATTTGATGAAGTTCCAAAAACAAAACTGGGAAACTATATAATTGTCTGGGGTAAAATATTTGTTCGATTTAGTTGACGATAAATTGACTGCAAGTTAATTTGAATAATGCTATTAAAGGCCCGTAGTTCAGTTGGTTAGAACGCGCCGCTCATAACGGTGTTGTCGGGGGTTCAAGTCCCTCCGGGCCCACCAATTTCACATACAAATCAATTATTATAAAGTTAAATTATGATCCAGATGTTTTCTTGT
>CAYYMX010000077.1:0-6445 GCA_964473045.1 uncultured Alphaproteobacteria bacterium
AATTTCAAATAATTTCCTGAAATTCTTTTAGATTTTTTAAATTTTTATAATTAGAAATTTTAAAATAAAATTTTTATAATTTTTTGAATTTTTTTAAAAAATCACTATCTATATGATCTAGTTTTCCTGAGCAAAACCAATGAATTACTCTCCATGCTGTGATATCAGCAAGGGAAAAGTTGCCTGTAAAAAAAAGTTTTTGTTTGGAAGAGTTTTTTAAAAGTTTTTCAAGAAAACCAAACCATAAAATAAGATCATTTTTTACAAATTTTTTTCTCAGCTTAATCTTTTTTTGTTTATTTTTTTCTCTTATCGATGGAGCTATTCTGATTGTTATATCATTGCTCCAATCAAGTACTTGGTCTATGACCAAAGATTTTTCAGGATTGAAATTATAAAGTTTAGATTTTATAGCACAGTATCTTGCTATTGCTGACGTTTGTCCAAACATTTTTTCGTTTATAACCATAACTGGAAGTTGTCCAAAGGGAAATTGAAGGTTTCCATCTCTTTTTTTTTTTAAAAACCTTTCCCTTGATATTTTTTTTAAAGAATATTTGACATCTCCATATGCCAAACAAAGCCTTAAAATATCAATTCTCCAAAAAGGGAAGTCAAAATAAATTAGTTTAATCATTTTTATTTTTCAGCAAATGCTTTTTCAATTACAAACCCACCTTGAACTTTTGTAGACCCTTCTGTTGAGCCAAGATTCTCAAATATTTTTTTTAATTCAAATGTCATTTCTTCTGAACCACAAATCATTACTCTATCATTATTTGGGTCAAAATTTTCAATGCCCAGATTACTCCATAATCTATTTTCTGTAATCCAACTTGTAATTCTTCCTTTCCTTGGCCATTCTTCTCTTGTTACAGAATTAAAATAAATAAAATTTCCCTTTGTTACTTGAGTGTAAATTTCATCTTTATTCAAATTTTCTAGAGTATCCATATAGGCTAACTCTTTTGGAGTTCTTACGGTATGAGTTAACACTACTTTTTCAAATTTTTCATATGTTTCAGGATCTCTTATTATACTCATGAAAGGGGCAAGGCCAGTACCAGTGGAAAACAAAAATAAATTTCTGCCAGGTAATAAATAATCACAAACTAATGTCCCTGTGGGCCTGGAATTTATTAATATTTCATCATTAACTTTTATATGTTGTAATTTGCTGGTTAATGGGCCATTTGGAACTTTTATTGATAGAAATTCTAGATGTTCCTCATGATTAGGACTTACTACAGAATACGCTCGTAATAAAGGACGTCCTTCAATTTCTAGACCTATCATTGCAAATTCACCATTCTTGAATCTGAATGAAATATCTCTCGTTGTTTTAAAACTAAAAGTTTTACTTGTCCAATGATGAACGCTTATAACTTTTTCTTTAAGTAATGCCATTTGTAAATCTAAAAAATTATTGTTTTAAAAAACTTCATATGAAAATAAACTATGATATAAAACGTTAGATATAAAATTTTCGAGCAGATGACAAGTATTAATATAAGAAAACTGTCACATTCTGAAATGGATCTTTATAGGAAGCCACTTCTCCCAAAGACTTGGAGTTGTTTTCCTGTTGATAAAGATATAGATACCCAGCTTCTAAGAAAGATATTGCAGAAGGATCTTGATAAAATTCGAGCTGGAGCTGAAAAGGATCCATTTTCAAACTCTATCACTATGCTAGCATTAGATATTTCAAGAAGACTAGAAAAAAACAAACTTAACTATTCTGCACTTGAAGCTTTAATACAAAGATTAGCAGTCGGATCTGTAGGCTTAAGGGCTGATAGGTTGAAGTCTTATATGGGTGAAGTTGATTTTGAGAAAAATAGAAAAAAGATCTTTAAACTTATTTCAAAAATTGCATATGATGAAAGTTCAGGCAAGCTTGTTAGTTTTGAAAAGTTTAATGGAAGTTTGAACAAAGAAATTTTTGGTATAGTTTTAACTGCTCACCCAACATTTGGTATGACATCAAAGATGCTAAAAGATTTAGCTAACCTTGCTACAATGACTGATGATAATGGCAAGAAAATTTCTGAAGCTAGAGTAAAAACAATTATAAAAGAAATTTTTAAAACTGAGCAAATACCAGAAAAAAATATTACTCTTGAATTTGAGCATAATCTATCAATGCTAGCACTAAAGTTTTTACAAAAGTCACTAAATAGTTTTTATAAGGTTGTTCTTGATGTTTCAAAAAAACTCTATCCTGAGAACTTTACAAATATATCTCCTCAAATTTTTGGGTTACATACCTGGGTAGGCTACGATGTTGATGGTAGAGGAGATATTTTTTGGACAGATACATTTTTAAAAAGAATAAAAGTAAAGGTGGAACAACTAAAAATTTATTTAGTTAAGGTTGAAAATATTTTAAAAATTTCAAAAAAAAACCAAAAAGTAAAATCTGAACTAGATAAAATTAAGAAATTATTGGTTGAATCTTTAGCTGTTAATCAAAAAATTTTAGTTATTTTTTCTCAGAAAGAATTTATACAAAAAGTTGATGAGATTAAAAAAATTTCTAACTTTATGTATGACAAAAGGGAAAAATTACTTACAAATAGCAATGATCTTATCCAAAGAATAGAAAGTTTAATAAAATTTTTAAAAGACTCTAAAAATACAATTGATAATGAAATAAATGATGAGTTAATAATCTTTAAGATAGAGATTTCTAATTTTGGCTTGGGTTTAGGTCAAACTCAGGTAAGAATTAATGCAAATCAATTAAATAATGCTATATCAAAGGAAATTGATTTGAGTGGTGATCCAGAAGATCCTTCAAACAAAGCAACGTATCTAAGTGCAATCTCTAAATTAATTTTAGAAGTAAAGCCAGTAAAGATAAATTTTGGAAGCATAATTGAAGAAAATATGAATGCACGAAGATTTTTTATGATCATAAAGCAAATATTTAAATATGTTGATGAAAACCAACCTATAAGATTTTTGATAGCAGAATGTGATTATTCTCTTACGGTTATGACAGCTCTCTATTTTGCCAAACTTTTTGGTGTGGAAAATAAAATTGATATTTCTCCTTTATTTGAGACAGAAAAGGGTTTGGCAATTGGTCAAAATATAATAAGTACTTTATTAAAAAATAACCATTTTAAAGAATACGTTATAAAAAGGAAAAAATTATCAATTCAGACTGGATTTTCTGATGCGGGCAGATATTTAGGTCAATCTGCTGCAGTGTTATCAATTGAGAATCTTCAAAGGAAAATTTCTAAAATCTTATCAGAAAATAAGTTGCCTAGAGTAAAACTTCTAATCTTTAACACTCATGGAGAGTCTATTGGAAGAGGTGGGCATCCAGTTTCTCTTTCTGACAGATTAAATTATATTTACTGTTCATATACCAGAAAAAAACTTAAAGAATGGAATATAGATTTAATTCAAGAAATAAGTTTTCAAGGTGGTGATGGTTATCAATATTTTATGAATCATGACCTTGCCTATGCTTCCATTTCTAGAATCTCTGAGTTTTGTTTAGAACAAAATATAGAAGAAAAATTTGATCCTTTGTATGAATCACCAGATTTTGGGATTGAATTTGTTAATACAATTAAGAATTTTAATACTGAAATTATGGATGATCCTAATTATGCTTCTCTTTTGAACGTTTTTGGTTCGAATTTGTCACACTCTACTGGATCACGTTCTGTTAGCAGACATGTAGATGGGCTTATGAAAGCTTTGACCTATCATCCTAGTCAAACAAGAGCTATACCTCAGAATAGTATTCTTCATCAATTAGGGATGTTAGCTAATTCGCTAGGTGGAATAGGAAGGTTTTTAAGAAAAGATTATAAAAAGTTTGAGAAGTATTATGAAAACTCTGAAAGATTTAGAAGAGTCATGGAAATTGTAAAATATGCGTTTGCTTTCAGTGATATAGAGGTTCTAAAAGCATATATTGATTGTTTTGATCCTGGATTGTGGTTGTCGTGGTCAACAAGAACGGCCGACCCTAAGAGAAGTGAAAATATGAAAGAGGTTGCAAATTTACTAGAGAAATTTGATGTTCATTGGAGATTAAACAAAGTTTATAGATTGCTTCATCAAGAGTATATGGAGATAAGAAACTGGATATTAGGTAGAAAATTAAGTGGAAGGATTGCTGTTGGGAGAGGAAGGGTTGTTGAAAAAGAAATTAGGGATGAATTACTTTTAATGCATGGGATTAGAGTTTCAATAATCCATGAAATTTTTTTACTTTCTGTCAGAATTCCAAAGTTTAGTGATCAAGCAGGAACATCTAGGGATGAAATAATAGCTAAACTTATACGTTTTGATGTTTTGGATGCTGTTCAAGTTTTAAGAAAAATCTTTCCTGCTGGCAAATTAAAAACATCAATTACTGGATTTGGAGAAGAAACTAATTATATTGGTGAAAAAAATATAGATTATACTCGGGAAGAAAAAACAATTTTTAATCAGCTAGAGGCTTTGTATGAATGTGCTAGAAGAGTTAGCACAGGAATAACTCATTTTATTGGGTCAGTTGGTTGATTTTTTTTAACCTTATAATGCCCTTCTATTGATAAGATGTCTTCCTCAGAAAGGTTAAGCCTTTCTGATAGTTTTTTTAGTTCTTCTCTTTCACCTTTATCAATTTTATTGTCTTCAAGCATATACTTAATTTTTTCTTCATATTTTTTTTGATTTCTTCTGCTAAATTCAGTAAAAGCAGCAGCTAAAATACCTGATGGAAGTGCAACAGTTCCAATTCCCAGAATTATGATAATAGAACCAAATGTTTTTCCTATTGATGTTATTGGGAATGCATCGCCATAACCAACAGTTGTAAGTGTTACGACAGACCACCACATTGCTTGAGGGATGCTTCCAAATTTATCAGGTTGGACGTCTTTTTCTACCAAGTACATTCCACTTGATGATATTATTAATGCAATGAATAAGATAAAAAAAGCTGCTCCGAATGATTTTCTCTGATCCCAAACTACCAAAAGTAAGTTATTGATAGAACTTGAATATCTGGAAAACTTTAATAGTCTTACTATTCTTAATGCTCTAATAAATCTTAGATCAACGGTTGGATATATGAATGCTAATAAGCTTGGCAAGATTGCCATAGCATCAACTATAGCTGAAAAACTAAAGATGTATCGTATTCTTAATTGACTATTACTTTTTTTTTCATCTTTGTTTTCAACACACGACCATAATCTAGCAAAATATTCAATTGTAAAAATTAAGACTGAAAAATACTCAAAATATCTAAATTGGAGCTCATATTGTTGATATAGAGACTCAACTGTTTCTAAAATAACTGACAAGATATTAAAAAAAATTAGTGATACTAAAAAAATATCTACTACTCTACTTAGATTGTCACTGTCAGATGCTGGTTCAAGGAGAGTCCAGATTCTTTTTCTGATGTAATTTATTTTTTTTCTCACTGCGAAAATTTATTTTTTTGGACAGATAATTTCTTTCATACAAGCCTGACCAGGAGATCCCAGATAAATCTGCTTATTTTTTTCATCTTTTTTTTGTGATTTATATTCACATATGACATCGTCCGGTATTCTTGTTTCTTTAATTAGTCTACATTTATTATGTATAACTATTCGCTTTCTTCTATCAAAAGTTCCTTCTTCGGGTGCGTATGTTTTTCCAAGTGCAAGTGCAAGGAATGGAGTGAAAAAAATAAAAATAAAAAATCTAAGTTTTCTTGTTAGATTTATCATCATTAGGTTTTTTATTTTTTTCATCTTTTTTATCAGTTTTTTTGTCATCTGTTCCAGGCTGATATGCAGTTCCTTGGATTGTTTGGGCTATAAATTTATTCATTAATTGATCAGAATTTTTTACATAATCTTCCAAACTTTCCTTCATTTTTATTTCTGCTTCTTCTTTGCTTTCAGCTTCGATTTCAGCGAGTCCGTCAATTATCCAGTGAACTTTAAAAATCATTTTACTTCCTTTTTGCTAAAATATTTTTCTCTAGTTAAAATTTCATTGGCTTCTAATTGTATTTTAGAGATTTTATCTTTTTCCAAAGATTCTGCAACTTTATCTCTCATTTTCATGGCTTTATATACTCCGCCACTTACGGAGACAGAATACCACAAATAAGCTTTTTCAAGATCAATTTCTGGAGAAAAGTTTTCAAACCAATATCCTAATTTAAAAGCAGAAATGGGATTTTTATTTTCTGAAAAATCATTTTCTAAGATATCAATTACTTCCATTGTAATTGATTTTACATCATTTTCATTCAAGTTTTCTTTAAGTTTTTTTATTTTTTTTTATTCATTTTTTATTTCCATTTAAAGCACAGAGCCAAGTATACTTTAAGGCTTGTGAAAAATCTTGGACTGTCCCTACTCCTTCACGATACATGTTTGATAAATTAAACAAGGCATCTTTATTACCTTTTTTTGCTAGGTTGAAA
>CAYYMX010000078.1:0-6398 GCA_964473045.1 uncultured Alphaproteobacteria bacterium
TTTCTTTACCTAAGTCGGTGGCTAGATACTTGACGCTAGTTTCTAGTGCTGATTTTGCAATGCCCATTACATTGTAATGGGGCATAACACGTTCAGCACCAATATACGATAAAGTTAAAACTTTTCCTCCATTTTTCATTAATTTTTTTGCTCTCTGACAAACTGCAGTGAAAGAATAACATGATATATCAAGAGTGTTTAAAAAATTTTCTCTAGAAGTATCCACATAGTCACCTTTTAATTCATTTTTATCCGAAAAAGCTATTGAGTGAACAATGAAATCTATTGAATCCCAATGATCAGAAATTTCTTTAAAAAAGTTATCAATACTCTTATCTGAAGAAACATCACAGTGAAGGATAAGATTTGAACCACAAGAGTCTGCAAGTGGATCAAGTCTTTTTTTTATTGATTCGTTTACATAAGAAAAAGCTAGATCCGCTCCAAATTCATTAATCTTTTTTGCAATTCCCCAAGCAATTGATTTTTCATTTGCAATTCCAAGAATTATTCCTCTTTTTCCCTTTAAGTTAATAGTTGACTCCATAAACAAAATTCCTTAACTAAAAAAAACAAAAATTTATTTCTTTTATATTATATTTTAAAATAAAAAGGAAATCATGGATCCATTTAAAAAATTTAATTTGTGGTATAATCAAGCAAAAAAAAAACACCCGTTTGACCATACAGCCTTTGCTCTTTCGACATGCTTAAATAACAAACCTGAAGTTAGGATAATTTTACTTAAAAAAATTTTAAAAGATGGATATGTTTTTTTTACTAACCTCAACAGTTTAAAGGGAAAACATTTCAAACTTAATAATAACCTTTCGATGTGTTTTTATTGGGAAAGTATAGAAAGGCAAATTCGAATTAGAGGGAAATCTTTTTTGGTTGACTCTAAGATTTCTGATGAATATTTTCAATCAAGACCCAGAGAAAGTAGAATAAATGCCTGGGCTTCAGACCAATCATCTATTATATCAAATGAAGATGTTTTAAAAAAAAAAGAAGAAGTTATAAAAAAAAAATTTAAAAACAAGATTGTGCCAAGACCAAAAAATTGGGCTGGCATAAAAGTTTGTCCAGATGAGTTTGAATTTTGGGAAAGAAGAAAGTTTAGAATGCATAAACGTGAACTTTATTTTAAGAATGGAGACAAGTGGGAAAAAAGATTTTTATCTCCTTAGTAAATATTTAGGCGGCGCACTGAATGTTTAATTTGTTAAAGATATTTTTTAGAGCACTTACGAGTTCCTTTATCATTTTACTATTGTGATTTGGTGATGCAGTAATTCTTAGTCTTTCTGTTCCTCTATTTACGGTTGGGAAGTTTATTGGTTGGACATAAATATTGTAGTTTTCTAATAAAATTCTACTAACTTCTTTACAAAGTTTTGCCTCTCCAACTATCACTGGAACAATATGACTATCATTATTAATAAAAGGTATCTTATATTTTTTTAATCTAGATTTAAGTTCATTAATAACATTAAGCATTTTTTTTCTTTCTTCATCTGAGTATTTTAAATGTCTTATTGATGAGTATGCCCCAGCAGCAATACAAGGAGGAAGAGATGTTGTAAAAATGAAGCCTGAGGCAAAACTTCTAACAAAATCTATTAGGTCTTTCTTTCCAGCTATGTAGCCACCAATAACACCGAATGATTTTGCTAGAGTTCCTTGAATTATATCAATATCTTTCATGACTCCCTCTTTTTCAGCAACACCAGCACCTCTTTTTCCATAAATTCCAACAGCATGAACTTCATCTAAAAAAGTTAGAGCATTATATTCTTTTGCTAATTCACAAATAGGCTTAATTGGAGAAAAATCACCATCCATTGAATAAACGGATTCAATTGCAATGATTTTAGACTTAAAATTTGAAGATTGTTTGAGCTTTTTCTTAAGATCGTTTATGTCATTATGCTTGAAAATTATTTTTTTTGCTTTTGAACTCTTTATTCCCTGTATCATTGATGCATGGTTTTTTTCGTCTGAAAAAATTATGCAATTTGGTAGTTGTTTTCCAAGTGTGTGAAGAGTTGTTTGATTAGCTAGGTAGCCAGAGTTAAATAAAAGTGCTGATTCTTTTTGGTGTAAGTAACATAGTTCTCTTTCCAAAAGAACATGATAATGATTTGTACCAGATATATTTCTAGTACCACCAGAACCTGCCCCCACTTTTTTGATTGCTTCAATCATACTATTGGTAACTATTTTGTTTTGACTCATTCCTAGATAATCATTACTACACCAAACTGTTACTTCAGAAACCAGATCATCTTTATAATTAAGTGCTAAAGGAAATTTTCCTGCAATTTTTTCAAGATCTGCAAAAACTCTGTAATTTCCTTGAACCTTAAGAGTATTTAATTGATTTTTAAAAAAACTTTTGTAGTTAGTCATTTTTTTTTCTCAAAATTTAAAGCAACTGAGTTGATGCAAAATCTTTTTCCAGTTGGTTTAGGCCCATCGTCAAATACGTGCCCAAGATGAGATTGACATTTTTTGCAGCGAACTTCAATTCTTTTCATTCCACTAGAATTGTCTTCATGAAAGTCAATGGAATCCTTGTTAATAGGTGAAGAAAAACTTGGCCAACCACTTGAAGATTTAAATTTTTCTGATGAATTAAAGAGTTCTGAATTACAGCAAAT
The DNA here is from genome assembly GCA_964473045.1 of uncultured Alphaproteobacteria bacterium. Classification (GTDB taxonomy): domain Bacteria; phylum Pseudomonadota; class Alphaproteobacteria; order Methylaequorales; family Methylaequoraceae; genus CAYYMX01. The sequence goes on from CAYYMX010000078.1 coordinate 2,664, forward strand.
ACAGTTATAAATGCCCTTTTTAAAAAAATTGAAATATTTTCCAGTAAATGCTGTTTCAGTAGAAGAGTTTTGTGTTACATTGAAAGCTAGTTTACTTAATCGATTTTTTAAATCATCCATATCCATTTTGTATTTTATATAAATATGATTAGTATTATTTTAAAGGAAAATGAAAAAATAATAAATTTTTATGATTATAATTGTTGGTGCAGGAATAATAGGTTTATTTATCGCTCATAAACTAGTCTCAAAAGGTTTAAAAGTAAAGATTTTTGATGCAAATGATATAGTTGGAAATTCAACTGATGCATCCGTTGGTATGCTAGCACCAATGATTGAAACCAAACCATTGGAAGATGATTTGTTGAAACTTATGTTAGAGTCAAAAAAAATATGGGATAGTCAGAAAGGCTTAGATAAAGAAAAAAAAAATATTGGGTTAAAAAAAAACTCATCCTTACTTGTTGCACAAAACATAGATGATCTTGAAAAAATAAAATTTAAAAAAGTTTTTTTGGAAAAGTTAGGTCTTAAAACAAAATTATTAGATCAAAAAGAAACGTTAAAACTTGAACCTGAACTTAATACGAATATTATTGGTTCTCTTTTTTGCCAAGATCAAAATCAAGTTAATTCACATAAATTAAAAAGTTTTTTGATAAATAAGCTTAGTCAAATGGATTGTGAAATTATTAAGGTTCAAAAACTTGAAAAAATTTCACTTTTTGAAAAATTTGTAAAACTAGATAACACAAAAATTAAGGCAGAAAAAGTTATAATTGCTTGTGGGGTTTGGAGTGAGCAACTTATCAAAAAATCATTTGATATTTCGTTACCACTAAGGCCCATTAAAGGTGTTTCAATGCTCTTAGATGCTGGCAGAGAATTATTTACAAACAATTTATGGTTTAAAAATATTTATGTGGCCCCAAGGGAAAAAAATATTTTGGCAATTGGAGCTACTGAAGAAGAAAAAGGTTTTAACACTTCAATAACAATGGATGAAATATATTTTCTTAGTAAGAATGCGTGGGAAATTTTCCCTGATCTAGAAAATTTTAAATTGCTAGAATTTAAAAGTGGAATAAGACCTTCTGTAATTGATGGAAATCCAATTATTGGTTCTTTAAGTTCAGTGGCACCAAATGTTATATGTGCATTTGGTCATTATAGACACGGTATTCTTTTAGCGCCTGTAACAGCAAAATTAGTATGTGATTATGTTTTTGGAGAAAAAATTAAAAAAAACCATAATTTTTTTTCTCCTGAAAGATTTAATTTATAGTTTTTTAGTTTATCCTAGTTGATATTATGACAAAAATAAAAACTGGGTTGTATATTAATGGTAAATTTTTTAGTTCTGATGTAAATGAAACTTTTCTTGACCAAGTTCTATTTAAATTTCTGAAGACTAAAAAAAATCTAAGATTTGCTGTTGTAGTTAATGATGCCTTTGTTCAGAGATCAGATTGGAAAAAAAAGAAAGTTTTTTTTAATGATAGGATTGAAATAGTTTTTCCATTTAATGGTGGATAATTTTTATGAATAAAGACAACATTATTATTGATAACAAAAGTTTTGAATCTCGGTTAATAATGGGGACAGGGTTGTATCCCAACTTAAAAGTATTAAATGAATCATTGCAAATTTCAGGAACTGAAATTGTCACAGTGGCAATGAGAAAAGTTGACTATTCTTCTAGTGAGAGTTTTTTAAAAAGTTTTGAAAATAAATATATGTTTTTGCCTAATACTGCAGGATGTTTTACTCAAAAAGAAGCTGAAATAACAGCTGAGTTGTCTAGAGAAGCTTTAGAAACTAATTGGTTAAAATTAGAACTTATTAGTGATGAAGAAACCCTCCTACCAGACCCAATTGAACTATTTAATACCTGCAAAATATTAATTAAAAAAAAATTTAAGATTTTTGCCTATTGTTCAGATGATCCTGTTTTATGCAAAAGATTAGAAGATATTGGCTGCTTAGCTGTTATGCCTTTGGTATCTCCTATAGGTTCAGGACTTGGAATACGTAATGAACATAATTTAGAAATAATTAGAAAAATGTGTAAAGGTTTAGTTATTGTTGATGCTGGAATTGGAAAACCAAGTGATGCCGCCAGAGTTATGGAGTTGGGCTTTGATGGAGTATTATTGAATTCTTCTGTGGCGCGATCCATTAATCCAATTCTTATGGCTGAAGCAATGAAATTGGCTATTATTTCTGGAAGAAAAGGTTTTTTATCAGGGCCTATAGAAAAAAGTAAAAGAGCTATTAAAAGCACAACTTTTAGTGGAAAAATCTCTAATTTTTAACACCTATTGATTTCAAGAAATTTTTTATAATCTTGTGGTCATCATCTTTCAATAATTTTTTTTTATAAGCAACCTCTAAAATATTTTCCCAGTTTGTTAGTGAGACGAGCTCAATTTTTTTTTTTTTAAAAACAAAATGGTTAGTATTTATTCCATAATTAAAAATAACAAAAATCATGTTGGTATTTGCTTTAGATTCACAAATAGCATCCAAAAACCTTAATTTACTTCCTCCATCGGTTATCAAATCTTCGACTAAAATAACATTATCATTTTTTTTTAATATTCCTTCTATCTGTTTATTTTCCCCAAATTTTTTTTTTACTTTCCTAATATAAGTCATTGGTAAATTGAGTTTTTCTGCAATCATTGTTGCAAATGGAATACCTGCTGACTCGCCTCCAGAAACATTGTTAATTTTGTTGAAATTTTTTGATTCTTGAATTCTTCTTAAACCCATTTCTATCAACTCATTTCTTTCTTGAGGAAAAGATATTAATTTTCTACAATCGCAATATACTGGGCTTGTTTTTCCTGATGTAAGTTTAAACTGTTTTTTAGGCCTAAAACTGCCACACTTTAGGTCTATTAATATTTCTGCTGCTCTTTTGGAAATTTTATTATCTAATTTCATAAGATAATTTAATCCTACAATTATTAGTATTACAACATTATTAATTTTTCTAAGAGGTTGATTTAAAATGTTGGAATTAAAAAATATGTAGAACAATAAAGATAAATGAATTAAGTTATTTGTTATGAGTGCTCACAAAACTGACCTAGAGATTGCTAGAGAAGGTAAAAAGATTCCTATATTAGAGTTAGCTCAAAAAAAGCTAAATATGGAACCAGCTGATCTTATACCTTTTGGTCATTACAAAGCAAAAGTTAATGCTGAATTTTCAAAAAAGAATAAAGATAACCCTGAAGGAAAGTTGATTTTAGTTACAGCAATGACGCCTACGACTGCAGGCGAGGGAAAAACAACAACTTCAGTAGGTCTAACAGATGGCCTTAATCATATAGGAAAAAAAGCAATGGTTGCGTTGCGTGAGCCTAGTTTGGGTCCGTGCTTTGGAATGAAAGGAGGCGCAGCGGGAGGAGGATATGCTCAAGTAGTTCCTATGGAAGATATTAATCTTCATTTTACTGGTGATTTTCACGCAATAACTTCTAGTCATATGCTTCTCTCTGCAATGATTGACAACCATATTTACTGGGGCTTGGAGCCAAAAATTGATGCTAGAAGAGTTTCATGGCGTAGGGTAGTTGATATGAATGATAGAGCTCTAAGATCAATTATTAATTCATTAGGAGGAATCTCAAATGGATTTGCTCGAGAGGATGGGTTTGATATTACAGTTGCATCAGTAATAATGGCAATTTTTTGTTTGGCTAATGATTTTAATGATTTGAAAGG
>CAYYMX010000079.1:0-6393 GCA_964473045.1 uncultured Alphaproteobacteria bacterium
TAAGACCACATAATTTTGTAACAAGAAAAATAACAAGTACTGTTGCTCGAATAAAGTCTGGAAGCCAAGAAAAAATTAAACTAGGGAATTTATCTATAAGACGTGATTGGGGTTGGGCTGAAGAGTATATAGAAGCAATGTGGCTTATGCTTCAACAAGAAGTTCCTGAAGATTATGTTATTGCTACCGGTGAAACGAATAGTCTTGAAAACTTTGTTGATTGTGCATTTAGTCATTTTAATTTGGATTGGAAGGACTATGTTGAAATTGATAAAAGATTATTCAGAAAAAATGAAATTTATCAATGCAATGCCAATGTTTTAAAAGCGAATAAAAATCTTAATTGGTTTGCAAAAACTAAAATGAATGATGTTGTTTTAAAAATGGTTAAATATGATGAACGACTTATAAATAAATCTAATATATGAAAAAATCCTGAAAATGTTTTTATCAAAGTCTAGCCTAAATTATAAAAATGACTCATTTTTAAAAGACTTTTTTAGAAATCTTTTTAAAAAATTCATCTATATTTTTGTGCTTATTTCAATTGTCCATAAAAGGCAAAAACATTCTCCTAAATTATTTTATTGTGGGGCAAGAAAAGGTAATTATGGGGGACCTCTAGTGAAATTAAAAAGATTAAATGAGTTTTTTCCTGAGCATTATTGGAATTATAACACTGTTTATTTGTTATCTAATGCCCCATATTTAAGTATCAAATCTCTTAATATTTTACATAAAAAAGGCATTCCAATTATTCTAAATCAAAATGGTGTCTTTTACCCAGGATGGTTTTCAGGAGATTGGAAAAAACATAATGAAAAAATGTCACTTGCATATCATTTGGCGGATTATGTTTTTTGGCAATCTAAGTTTTGTCGTGTTTGTGCAGATAAGTTTCTTGGTAAAAGAAAAGGTGATGGTGAAATCTTATACAATGCTGTTGATTTAAAACATTTTTATCCAAATGGAAGTTTAATTGAGGGTGAATTTACTTTTCTGATAACAGGAAAAATAGAAAATCATTTGAATTATAGAATTGAGAGTACAATTATGGGTTTGGCTCTTACAATAAAGCAAGGTCTAGATGTTAAATTAATTATTGGGGGAATTATTGAAAATATTTTACCAATAAGAAACCTCATTGAAAAAACTAATTTAAGCGAAAAAGTTAAGTTTATTGGTCCTTATTCCCAGGAAAATGCCCCAAAAATTTATCAATCAGCAAATGCATACGTTATGACAAAATATCTAGATCCATGCCCTAACACTGTTTTAGAGGCGATGGCTTGTGGATTGCCAATTCTATTTTCTAACTCAGGCGGTGTTCCTGAGTTAGTAGGTAAAAAAGCAGGGGTTCCACTTGATGTAAAGCAAGATTGGAATAAAATTCATTTTCCTTCACCCGAAAACATTAGTTTAGGTATGATTGAAATTATAAAAAAACATAATGAAATGTCTAAATATGCAAGGCTAAGAGCTGAAGAAAAATTTGATATTAAAAACTGGATAAAAAATCATAAAAATGTCTTTATGAGATTACTTGATAGGTGAATAATATGAAAAATATTTTAAATTATTTGTTAAACATATTTGGATTTATATGGAATATAATTCCTGCATTATTGAGAAGAGAAATTTTTACTTTTTTGTTAATCCTAGAGTCTCGTTCAATAAATGTTAAATCAGGTTTGAAAAATTTATTTCATTGTAGAGATAGACTTGATTGGATTATTAATGAAAGAGCCATGAAATATGGTAAAGGAGTTCATCCAAAACATAAACTTACAGGCTATCACAATTTTTTTATTAATAGAATTAAAGATGGTGAAAATGTTCTTGATGTTGGTTGTGGTTATGGAGCGGTTTCTAAAAATATTGCTATTTCAAAACCAAATTCAAAAGTTGTTGGTATTGATAATGATAGAAAACGATTATCACAAGCCCTCAATATAGATAAATTAAATAATCTTGAATTCGTTTTTGGTGATGCAACTTCTTCAGTTCCAGAGGGAAAATGGTCAATTGTAATTTTGTCTAATGTCCTAGAACATATAACAGAACGAAAAAAATTTTTGTTAGATTTATGTCTTACAACTTCTGCAAAAAAATTTTTAATACGTGTGCCTTTGTTTGAAAGGGATTGGCAAATGGCACTTAGGAAAGAAATTAAAGTTAATTATTTTTCTGATAATGATCATAAAATAGAGCATAAAATTGACGAATTTAAGAAAGAAGTTATTGAGTCAAATCTAGAAATAATAGAGTTAAAAACTATTTGGGGAGAAATTTGGGCTGAATGTAGACCTTTAATTTCTTAGTATTAATGGAAAAAGTCTCAGTAATAATTCCATGTTTTAATAGTGGCAGCACTATAAATAAAACAATAAATTCTTTAAGAAACCAAACTTGGAAAAATTTAGAGATAATTGTTATTGATGATGGTTCAAATGATCAATATACAATTAAAGTTATAAAAAACTTAAAAGATATAAAATTGATAACACAATTAAATAAGGGTTTGCCTAATGCTCGTAATGTGGGAATTGAAAATTCGACAGGCAAATTTTTTATACCTCTTGATGCAGATGATTGGCTAGAAAATGATGCCATTGAAAAACTTTTAGAGGCTTTAAAAAAAAATAAAAACGCATCCTATGCTTATTCATTTTTATCATTAGAGGGTGAGTTAAATGGAACTCTAAAAAAGTCATATAATTTTTTTGAACAACTGTTTTTAAATCAAATGCCTTATTGTATTCTTTTGTCAAAACATATTTGGTCTAAAGTTGGTAAATATGATGAAACTATGGTTGATGGATATGAAGATTGGGAATTTAATATTAGGCTTGGAATTAATGGTTATTATGGAATAGTTGTTCAAAAACCTCTTTTCCATTATAATGTTTCGAGTAATGGAATGTTAATTTCTAATTCTTTAAAAAAACACGGCATACTTTGGGGAAAAATTCAAAAAAAACATTTTAAAACTTATCATTTTTTCTCTTTAATTGATTTATGGAAAAAATGGAGAAAAAGACCTTCAAGATATCCTTTGGTTTTATATTTTTTTTGGAGAGCAATTTATAAAATTTTGCCTACTAAGATTTTTAATTTTATTTTTAAATTTCTTTTAAACTTTTCTCATTCCAGAAACTTAAAAAGTTAAGACTTATGTGTGGAATTGCTGGTATTTTTAAACTTAAAGGTCAGGATATTGATTTAGAAAAAGTTATTTCGCTTATGAGTAAAAAACTAATTCACCGAGGTCCTGATTATTTTGAACATTGGGTAGATGAGAGTAGTTCATTAGCTTTGTCACATAGACGCTTATCAATCATTGATTTGTCATCTTCTGGAAATCAACCTATGCATTCAGAATGTGGTAGATTTGTTATTTTATTTAACGGTGAAATCTATAATTGGAAAGAAATAAGAAAAGAATTAGATGATTCTAGTAAATCTCCTAGATGGTTTAGTAATTCAGATACTGAAGTTTTATTAGCACTCATTTCATTATATGGTTTTAAAGAAGCTTTATTAAAATGTCGTGGTATGTTTGCTATTGCTTTATGGGATAAAAATGAAAAAACTCTTATTTTAGCAAGAGACCGTATAGGTGAAAAACCACTATATTATTCAAATGTCAATGGTAAGTTTATTTTTGCATCTGAATTAAAATCAATTAAAGCTATTCCAAATATAACCCTGGAGATTGATAAATATTCATTATCAATGATGTTGCGATATGGATATATACCTGCACCTAATTCCATTTATAAAAATGTTTATAAACTTCCCCCAGGAAAACTTTTAGTAATTAAGAGGGGTGATTCTTTTCATAAACCAATAACATGGTGGGATTTTAGTGAAAAAATTATTAATCAAAGTGAACCAAGTTTTGATCTGAAAGAAGATGAAATTATTGAAAATTTAGACATTATATTGAGTTCAGCAGTTAAGGAACAGATGATTGCTGATGTTCCTGTTGGTGTCTTGTTGTCTGGAGGTATTGACTCTTCATTGATAACATTTTTAATGCAAAAACATTCAAGCAAACCAATTAATTCATTTACTGTTAGTTTTGAGGAAAAGGAATATAATGAAGCAAATTATGCAAAAAACATTTCTAAGTTTTTGGGAACGAACCATAATGACCTCAGAGTTCAACCAGAAGATGCTCTTGATATTATTCCAAATTTGCCTGAATTTTATGATGAGCCATTTGGAGATTCATCTCAAATTCCAACATCATTAATTTGTAAATTAACTAGACAACATGTAAAGGTATGTCTTACAGGAGATGCTGGAGACGAATTTTTTGGAGGATATAATAGATATTTTTGGGTTAATTTAATTTGGAAACATTTTGGTTGGATTCCGGTTTCATTCCGATCCCCTTTATTTAAGGTTTTAAAATTTATTCCTGCTGTTTATTGGAACAAAATTTTAAATTTAAATATTAATAATATTGGAGACAAAATTCATAAATTTTCTGAAGTAATTTCAGCAAAAAATAAAACTAATTTGTATCATAATTTAATTACTCAATGGAGGGAAAATTTACCTTTAGAAGGTTATGAGGAAAGTTTTAACAATTATTTTTTTGAAAATACAATTGCTCACAATAAAAGTTTTGTTGAACGTATGATGATAATGGATACTCAAACTTATCTACCTGATGATATTTTAGTTAAATTAGATAGAGCAGCTATGTCAAGTAGTTTAGAGACAAGGGTTCCTTTCTTAGACGAAAGAGTAATGAAATTTGCTTGGCAAATTCCACTAGATCAAAAAATAAATAAGGGTCAAGGAAAAATAATTTTAAAAAAATTTCTTCAGAAATTTCTTCCAAATGAATTTGTGAATCGCCCAAAGCAAGGTTTTGCTGTTCCCATTGAAATTTGGTTAAGAACGTGTTTAAGAGATTGGGCAGAAGATTTGTTGAGTGAAAAATCTTTGTCTGAAAGTGGTATGATTTCATTTGCTCCAATTCGAAAATTGTGGTCAGAACATTTAAATGGAGTTAACCATCAAAGTGCATTATGGAATGTACTTATGTTTCAATCTTGGTACAAAAAAAACTTTAATAAATAATATTTAAATGAAGATTCTGTTTTTAATAACTGAAGATTGGGCGTTTATTTCCCATAGATTACATTTAGCAAAATATGCAAAGAAAATGGGTCACAAAGTTGCTGTGTTGTGTAAGATTAATAATGGTTGTAGTGAAATTAATAGTACTGAAATAAATTTATACTCATGGAATATTTCAAGAAAATCTTATAATATTTTTAGAGAGTTTAGAACAATACGAGACACACAAAATACTTTAAATGATTTTTCTCCAGATATAATTCATGCAGTTGGTTTAAAACCAGTTATTTACTCGTTTGTAGCATCTATATTGACAGGTAGTAGAAATAGGGTTTTAGCTTTAGGTGGTTTAGGATATTTATTTAGTTCAAAAAGTTTAAAAGCTTTTTTTCTTCTTCCTATTATAAAACTTGCTTACAAATTTTCATTTTCTTTTAGAAACACAATTTTAATTTTACAAAATAATGATGATAAAAATATAATATTAGAAAATAAATTAATTAATAAGAGCAGGATTAGGATAATAAAAGGTGCTGGAGTTGAGGAAAATAAATTTGTACCAACTTTAGAAAATGAAAAAGATTTGAAGGTTCTTTTCCCTGCACGAATGTTATGGGATAAAGGGATTATGGAATTTGTTGAAATAGCAAGGAAAATAAAAATATTAAATATTGATGTCACATTTATTTTATCAGGCGCAAGAGACACTCATAACCCTGAATGTGTTCCTTTAGAAAAAATTAATGAATGGGTTGAAGATGGTTTAGTTGAGTGGTTAGGTCATTGTAAAAATATGTCAAAAATTTATTCTGATGTTAATATAGTGTGTTTACCATCTTATCGAGAAGGTTTACCTAAATCTCTTTTAGAAGCATGTTCATGTTCTAGGCCAGTTGTTGCATTTGATGTTCCTGGATGTAGAGAAGTTATTGTTGATGGATTCAATGGATTTTTGGTACCATTTGGTGATGTTGAAAAAATGTTTCAGCGTGTTTTGCAACTGTTAAAGTCAAGTGCTTTAAGAAAAAAGATGGGATTAAATGGAAGAAAAAAGATTTTAAATGAGTTTTCAAGTGCAAGCATTAATAAGGAAGTTGTTAATGTTTGGAAAGAACTTTATTCAAGGAATTAAAAATGATGGGAAAACAGATGAGAAAAAATAGTTGAAACAATGAATATTAATATAGACACTCTTTCAAATTATTAGGTAACAACGACATTGGATTAGAAACTTTGTGAAAATTTTTTTGAAAAATGCAAGATGATTGATATTATACAATATATAAAATACAAAAA
>CAYYMX010000080.1:0-6357 GCA_964473045.1 uncultured Alphaproteobacteria bacterium
CATAATCCTTTTTCAATGCCTCAAGGAGGTATGAATTCTTTAATTAATGAAAAACCTCTTGAAATTCTAGCTTGGCAGTTTGATATAGTATGTAATGGTGTTGAGCTTTCTTCCGGAGCTATACGTAATCACAAGCCTGATATAATGTTAAAGGCTTTTGAGATTGCTGGTTATAGTAAAGAAGAATTAAGAGCTAAGTTTGGCTTTCTTTTGGATGCATTTAAATTTGGAGCTCCCCCACATGGAGGGTCAGCACCAGGTATAGATAGGATTATTATGCTTCTTACAGGTGAGGAAAACTTGAGAGAGGTTGTTGCATTTCCGATGAACCAACAAGCTGAAGATCTTATGTTAAATTCTCCAAATAAAATTTCAAATAAGCATTTAAAAGAATTAGGGATTACTATAGAAGAAGATGATTAATTTATATAAGATTATAATCTTTGCAATTGTTCTTTTTGTTTTTCACAATAATTTGTATGGTAAGAACAAACTTTTGTCTTATAAAAGTGTATACGATATTAAACTAGGAGAATCAAAAGTTAATAGAGCACTTGGCAAAACTTATGTAGCTCAAGCTAATGGAGAACTTTTTATTGATTGGGTTGATAACTGTAAATCTTGGATTTCTAACCAGAGAATGGTTACCAGATTCATCAATTCACATGGAGTAGGTACTGTTAGTGAAATTAATTATTCAATAGTTGAGGCAAATAGTGGACAAAATCTTGATTTTTCACTTGAAATTAAGGAGAATGCTAAGTTGGTAGAAAGGACTTTCGGAAGAGGAAAAAAGAAAAAAGAACTAACTGTAGAATTTGATGTTCCAAGTGATAGAGAGAGTTTAAAGTTTGAAGATGATGTAATTTTTCCCCATGAATTTCTTGAAGATATAATTAAAAATTTTGGAGGAAAAGAAAAGATTATTGTAAAAAAAGTTTATGAGGGAACCATTCCTGAAAAATTTTTTCAAATATCTGTGTTTTTTACAGGTGAAACATCTAAAGGATCAAAAAAACTGTTGCCTAAGGGTGTTGAAAATAAATTTCAAAAGATTAGAATGGCATATTTTCAAGATAAAACTCAGGAACCTATTCTTGAGTTAACAGCACACATCAATGAACAGGGTATTGGAAGTTTTTTTAAATACGATTATCCTGAATATTCTTTGATAATGAATCTAAAAAAACTTAGTTTGACTCCATTAGCTTGCAAATAATTACTTAATTTTCTGTTCTTTGAAAACAACGTGTTTTCTAATTTTAGGGTCGTACTTTTTAAGCTCAAGCTTTTCTGTCTTTGTTTTTGGGTTTTTATCTTTAACGTAGAAATAACCAGTATTAGCTGAACTAACAAGTTTAATTTGTATGGTGTTTGTTTTTGCCATGATTCCTTTATATAAGGATTAAATGATCTGTCAAGATTAAGGAGATTTATCAGCTACTGTAATCTGAATTGCTATAAATGTACCCTTAATTCTAGGAAGAAGCCACAAACTTAAGATTATAGTTAAGAGTGGCCAAAGAATCATCTGCAAAATTAGTGGTGGACTTAGATTTTTTTCCAGTAAAAGTATAAGTGGTATTATGATGTGACCAACTGCAAAAATTGTAAAATATGATGGACCGTCATCAGACTTATATTTTGTAAAATTTAAACCACAATTTTTACATTTTTTGAATGTTTTAATATATTTAGAAAAAATTGGTGAAATTCCACATATTGGACATCTTTTTAAGAATCCTCTTTTCACCAGAGAAATTTTTTTTAATTTTTTAACCATCATTTATTCTGACTTTGTCTAACAAAATTTTTCCAGTTCTAACATTGTTTTTTTTTATTTTAAATTTGACAAGTTGACCAAGCTTCAGATTTTTTAGAGATTTTTTTTGGCTAAAATCTTCTTTAAATCTAACCAAACCAGAAAAAGGAAAATCTATTGATCTTATAAAAATTCCAAAACCTTCGATACCATCAATAATTCCTTCAAATTCATAATGTTTTAATTTTTTTATATATAAGCTACACGCTCTTTCAATAATATTCCTTTCAATCAAATCGGCTTTCTTTTCCTGAGTTGTTAAATGTTCAGAAATATTTTCATTATCTATATTTTTTTTTTTGGAAAAAAGAATATCAACAACTTTTCTGTGGACTATTAAATCAGAATATCTTCTTATAGGAGAAGTAAAATGTGTGTACTTTTCCAAAGCTAAACCAAAATGCCCTTTGTTTATAGAATTGTAATAAGCTTTTGATTGAGTTTTTAGAAGAGTATTATTAAAAAATATTTTTTTAGATCTGTTAATTATTTTTATTGTCTCTCTAAAATCTGATTGAATGTCATATTTAAACTTTTTGATATTAAAACCATTTTCGTTAAGAATTTCTTTAAGCAAACTTATTTTTTCTTTTTTAGGTTTTTCATGATTTCTAAAAATTGCATGAACTTTTTTATTTATTAAGAGATTCGCAATAATTGTGTTGGTAAGAATCATAAACTCTTCAATTATTTTATATGACTGAAGACTTTTTTTTTTTTTAAAATCAAAATCATTTCTATTGAAAATATTTATAGAATATTCTTCAGTTTCAAAATTAATTTTACCTCTGGCTGAACTAGATTTTTCTAGAAGTTTAAAAGTTTTGTATATGTTTTTAACCATTTTGCTATAACGGTTTTTTTTTTTTTGATTAATTAAACTTTCTACTTCATTATAAGTTAGTCTTCCTTGTGATACTATAAATCCTCTATGAACCTTAGTTTCTTTAATTCTCCCGTTTGTGTTTAATTCTATTTCAACTATTAAACATGCTCTTTTCTTAAATGGTACTAATGAACATAGATTATTTGATAGTTTCTCTGGAAACATTGGAATCACTCTATCAGGAAAATAAAATGAATTACCTCTCTTTTTTGCTTCAATATCTAATGGGTCATTCTTCGAAACATAAAAGCTTACATCAGCTATAGCAACCATTACTTTGGAACCGTTTTCTGAAAAATTTGCCCACACAGCGTCATCAAAATCTCTACTGTCTTCACCGTCTACAGTTACAAAAGGTATGTGAGTAAAATCTTCATGATTTTTGAAGTCTTTTAAGGAAATATTTGATGAGTATTCCAACACTTTTTTTGGAAAACTTTGCCTTAGTGAATTTTCCTTAATTTCTTTTTCAATAATCGATGTTAATGAAATAGTTTCTTTATTTAAATTTTTTCTTCTTCTTTTTTTCTTCATTTATAATTTCTAATGCACCATCTAAGCTAATTTCTTCTTTCAATGTGTCTTTTGGAAGAGAAATCTTTTTTCCCTTAAATCCAATTGAACTTGGGGTCCTTCTACTACTTTGTATGAAAAATACATTTTCATTGCTCTTTGGGCAGGTTCCGATCAAAGACATTTTTTTGTTTATAAGTTCAACAGCCCTATTCATTCCAATTTCTTGAATATCTTCATTTTTTGAAACTGATATATTAACTGGCCCGCAAGAAATGTAAGGCCCAAAAGCTCCAGTTTTTGCTATGATCTCTATTTTAAACTCGGGGTGTTTCCCAATGGTTTTGGGTAAGCTTAATAATTTTAATGCCCTTTCTATGTTTATTGTTTCATTTTGCATGTTGTTTGGAATACTAATTCTTTTAGGTTTTTCCTCGTCTATTTTCAACTCGAGATACCTTCCATATCTTCCACTTTTTAGAAAGATTTCATTTTTACTTGTAGGATCAGTTCCAATTTTTTTTCCTAAACCTGACAGCTCTTGATTGTTCTCATCCGAATCTAATGAATATTTGTATTTGCAACTATCAGCCTCAGCCTTTTTATTGAAGTTGGAACAACCTACAAATGGTCCAGCAGGTGCAAACTGAATATAGAGTTCTCCATCATTACATTTCGGGCATTTTTTTTTGTCAATTAATTCTTCACTATTTTCATTTATTCTCTTAATAACATCAGTTGTACTTATATTCTTTAGAAACAAAACAGATTTGCTAAGAATCTCTAAAAAGGTTTTTAAGGTATCCTTCCAATTTAGTTTCGATTCTGTTATCTGGTCGAGTTGTCTTTCCAAGTCTGCAGTAAAATTATAATCAACAAAACTTTCAAAATAACAGTCAAGAAATTTTGAAATAATTTTTCCACTTGCTGTTGGTCTTACTGTTCTCTTTTCAATATTAATATAACCATTTGTTTTTAATTTTGAGAAAATACTATGGTAAGTTGAAGGTCTTCCGATGCCAAGTTCTTCAAGTTTTCTAATGACACTTGCTTCAGTATACCTATTTGGTGGTTTGGTATAATTTTTTTTTGGCTCAATTTTGCAGATTTCAAGTGAATCGTTTTTTTCTAAGGATGGTAATTCTTGAGATTCATTCTTAGAGTCGGAATAATTGTAAATTTTTTTAAAACCGGCAAACTTTGGGATAGACCCTCTTGTTTTTAATAAAAAATTTTGACTTTTAATATAGATTGAGGTTTCTAAACTCAGTGTTGGCGACATTTGTGAAGCTATTGTTCTTCTCCAAATTAATTCATATAGTTTATGCTGGTCAGCTCTTAAGGAATATTTTACGTCGTCTGGATTTAAAGATAAATTGGTAGGAGTGACGGCTTCGTGTCCTTGTTGAACAAATTTAGCCTTTTCTTTATAAATATTCTCAGTGGTTGATAGATATTCTTTTCCAATTTTACTGCTAATCAATTGTCTTAATTTTTCTGTTTCACTTTTTTTCATTTGATTGGAATCTGATCGGTGGTAGGTGATCAAACCTCCAAAGGAACCAATCCCATCTTTTAGTTCTTGAGCAATTCTATTAGTATTAGATGGACTAAAACCTAATTTAGATGAAGCATCTTGAAGAAGAAGAGAATTAGAAAATGGAGAATAAGGGTTTCTTTTCACTTCTCTTTTATTAATATTTTCAACAAAAAAACTATCAATTTCTAGTCGTCTTTTTATTTTTTCAGCAGTTTCTTGATTTTTTATAGACAACTTTTCAATTTTTTTTTCACCATCCATTAACAAATCACAATTAAACTTGTTTCCTTTTTTATCCTTAAGTTCTAATAAAAATTCCCAATATTCTTCTGGTACAAATATGTCAATTTCTTTTTCTCTTTCTGCAAGAATTTTTAATGTTGGAGATTGGACACGACCAGCACTTTTTCCAAAAGTCGATGTTCTTCTTCGTGTAATAGGAGATATTTTATATCCAAAAAACTTATCAAGAAATTTCCTTGTTTTTGCTGCATTTACAAGGCCTTCATTAATATCTCTAGGATTTTTTAATGCTTCTAAAATATCATTTTTTCTCACAGCGGTGAATTCTATTCTTTTAAAGTTTTTTCCTTCAAGGAGATTTTCTTCTCTGCAAACTTCTATTAAATGCCAAGCTATCATTTCTCCTTCTCTATCTGGGTCTAGAGCTAAAAATACCTCATTAGATTTTTTTATATTATTTAGAACAGGGTTGAGATTTGTACTTGTTATTTCCCATTTTTTTACCGAAAAATTATTTTCATCAATTCCAATCTCTTTTTTTGGTAAATCTCTGATATGTCCAACAGTTGATACTACCTCAAAATCTTTGTCAAGGTATCCTTTAATTGTTTTGGCCTTTGCAGGCGATTCTACTATAAGAAGTTTCATAACCGTAAAAATTTTTATAATCAAAAAGAAAAAAATATTAAAATTTAATTTTATTTTCTAATTTTAATTTTTATTTCATTTCCTTTTATTAATCTTTCAATATTTGATTTGTGTTTTAAAAATATTAGAAAAAAAATAATAATTAATGCAAATTTTTCTGGGTCATTCTGGACTATAACTGAAGTTAAAATTATGATTGATGAAATTAATGCAGCTACTGATGAATATTTAAATAATAATGCAATAGAAATCCAGCTTAACATAAAAATTGCACCATAAATTGGTGAATAAGATAGAAGAATTCCAAGTAAAACTGCTACCCCTTTTCCACCACGAAACTTTAACCAAATAGGGAATAAATGACCTAGAAGCAAAAAAATCATTGAATAGTTTAATAGGTTTGAATTAATTATATAAACCATTTTGATAGTTAAAAATGCTTTAAAAACATCAAGAGATAGTGTTAATAACCCTAATTTCCAACCACTAAGCCTTGTAATATTTGTTGCGCCAATGTTTTGAGACCCTTCTGTTCTTGGGTCATCTTTTTTTAAGACTAACGAAATTATTAATCCAAAGGGAATTGATCCTATAAGGTAGCTTACAGTTATTAATGAAAAAAATTCAATTTGATTCGTTTACTAGACGTCCTATTATAAAAGTCTTTAGGTTTTTACCTTCAACTAACGTTCGTTCAAAGGGAGA
>CAYYMX010000081.1:0-6224 GCA_964473045.1 uncultured Alphaproteobacteria bacterium
AACACCTACCGAATGTTCAAATTGTGCAGACAACGATTTGTCGCAGGTAACAGCAGTCCATCCGTCCGATAGAACTTTAACTTTAAAACCACCTATATTTATCATGGGTTCAATAGTAAAAAACATTCCCTCTTGGAGAATAACACCCTCTCCAGGTTTTCCAAAGTGTAAAATACTTGGATGACTATGAAAAACTTTGCCCAAACCATGACCGCAAAAATCTCTTACAACAGAGTAGTTTTTTTTTTAAACAAATGATTGAATTGCATATCCTATATCTCCAGTTGTGTTACCAGGTTTGACAGCCTCAATCCCTTTCATCATCGCTTCATAGGTAATCTCAACAAGTTTTTGAGCCTTTAGTTTTACTTTCCCAACGTAAAACATTCTACTGGTATCACCGTGCCAGCCATTCAATATAGGTGTTACATCTATATTTAAAATATCTCCATCTTCTAAAACTTTTTCACAAGGTATTCCATGGCAAACAACATGATTGACAGATGTGCAAATTGATTTTGGAAACCCCTTATAGTTTAGTGGGGCTGGAGTTGCTCCATTTTTTTCTTGAAATGAGTGGCAGATTTTGTCAATTTCTGAAGTGGAAATTCCAGGTTTAATAAAGTCAGTTATGTAATCTAAGCAGCTAGAAGCTAGCTGACCAGCTTGTCTCATATAATCAAATTCTTTGTCATTATGTAATTTTATACTTTCTGTCATAAAAATTAGAAATAGGATATCGTATACTAAATAAATTTGCACAATTAGTAAAAACTAAAATTAAAATGTTAAGAAAAAAATCTGGTATTATTATTATTGGAAATGAAATTATTTCTGGAAAAACTTTAGATAAAAATTCAAACTTTCTTTGCAAAAGATTAACTGAAATAGGAATAGATGTTGATGAAGTGTGCGTCATTAAGGATATTGAAAAAAAAATCATTGAAAAAGTAAGATTTTTTAGTTCAAAATATGATTTTGTTTTTACAACTGGAGGTATTGGACCAACACATGACGATATAACTTCCAATTCTGTTGCAAAGGCAATGAACTTGAAACTTGTTTTAAATCCAGAAGCCAAAAAACGACTTGAAAAACATTATAATGATGATGTTTTAACTAATGCAAGATTAAAAATGGCATACCTTCCTGAGACAGCTTCTTTGATAGATAATCCGGTAAGCATTGCTCCTGGTTTTCAAATAAAAAATGTATATGTTTTTCCAGGTGTACCTAAAATCTTACAAATAATGTTTGAAGGATTCTTTGAAAAAATTGCAAATGGGAAAAAAATTTATCAAAAAAATCTAACAACTACATTGTCCGAAGGAATAATTGGAGATTATATTGAGAGTGTACAAAAAATGTTTTTAGAATTAGAAATAGGTAGTTATCCTTATTTTAAAAAAAATTCTTTTGGGGTATCTCTTGTGATAAAAGGCGATAAAAAAACCAAAGTTGATCAAGCAACAAAAAAAATTTTTAATTATCTAAAATTAGCAAATGGAAACCCAAGACTATTTTAATTTTTTCTCAAGAATTTGGTTGGTATGATTGCGAAATTCTTTTTCAAATGATTTTTTTAAATTATTTTTTAACCAAACTTTAACTCTTTCTTCAAAAATTTGTTTGATATCATTGCTGATTCTTTCTTTTTGGTTGTTTTTTGCATTGACATTTATCAAGCCTTCATTTTTATCAAAATCAATATTTTCCCAGTTTTTCATCCCATGCATTTTTTTTTGTAATTCTTTTAAAACTTTTATAGAAGTTTCATTAATGTCTTGAAAATCTTCATTGGTCTCTGACTTAGGAGAAATTATTTGTTGGTTTTCCTGATTAGAAATCATTTCATTCTCTCTTTTAGCTTCAGAGACTAGATTGTATATCGATGCTAAAATATCTTCTATTGATTTTTCTTTATGCATTGTCGTAAAAAGTTAAAAATTTATGATAGAATATAATTAAAAAAAATTAAATAAAAATGTCACAACAAATTGTATATCAAATAATTCCATTTTCTTTTATTTTTGTTTTTATAATTTTTCTTTTAAGTTTAAAAAAAAATAAGATAATTACAAATAAAGTTGAAGAAAACTTAAACGAAAATAAAACTTTATTAGAAAGAACATTTCTTGAAAACTCTGAATCAAAATTAGTTGCTTTAAGAGAACTTTATAAACAGGACCTAATAGGATCAGAAATTTATGTTAAAAAAACGGAATTAATTGCTAATTCTATTGCCAAAAAGATAGGCAAAGATATTTTTGAATTTGCACAAAATAAGAAAAATGAAATTTATGAAAGTTTAAAGGGTGACATAATAAAAAAGGCTAATACAGACAAGAATAATGATAATAAAACAGATTTAGATTTGCTAATCTCCTCAGTTGATAAGAGAATTGAAAAGGGAATTTATTATGAAAAAAAATAATTCGGAAATCTTAGAGCAAGTTAGAAGTTCAATTATTAGGCATGGTGAACTTTCTTCCAAAAAGACCGAAGAATTGGACTTGGAAACTTTTGACAATAAAAATATTGTTAATGAAAAAATTGAAAAATGGATTGCAACTAATGCTGAAAAAATTACAAGGGAGATTGTTCAGGAAGAAATTAAAAAACTTTTTAAATAATTTTTAAAATTTCATTTTTTTTATATGTTTCCATAATCTTTTTAATCCAGTCGGAGCATTTGTTTTTCTTCTTGTTGGCCATTTTCTAGTTGGGTCAAAAATTGTCCTGTCCAGACCTATATCCACTATTGCAGGTTTTTCAATTATTACTGTGTAGTATCCAAGTTTTTTATATTTTACTCCAATATCAATCTCGTTTTTGAAATTTTCATAGCCACCTATTAGTTTATAATCTTTCATTCTCTTTACACCAGGTCTAAATGAAAAATAACCCCATTCCCAACCAGATTTACAAAAAACTTTTCTGTACCCAATTCGCCCTACTTTTTTTAAGGGTCCATAGCTAAATACATCAAGTCTGCTAGCACTTTCTTTACTTTCTAACCAGACTTGAATTATTTTGTTATCAGTTTCTAAAATTTTTAGAGAATCTTCAATAAATTTTTTTCTGGTGTAAACCCAATCATCCTCGCAATGAAAAACAAAGGGAGTTTGAATATTTTTGTAGGTATCTACTATGGATTTAATCTGCCCCTTCTTTTTTGAATTACAAATTACTTCAAGCTTTTTTCCCCAGTTTTTTTTGACATAATCATAAATATTTTTGTCAACGGAATCTTCAACTACAAATAATTTTTCTATTTTGTATGAGTTATATTTAAAAAAACTTTCAAGAGTTTTATCTAGCAAATCTTTTCTGCCACAACTCGTTAAAACAAAACTCATTTTTTCTTGCATAAGACATAATATATATATAACTTAAAATTTTGCAAAATCTTAAAAATGAAAAAAACAGCACTTATTACGGGTATCACTGGACAAGATGGAGCGTATTTAGCTGAATTACTTTTAAATAAAAACTACATAGTTCACGGGATAAAAAGAAGATCTTCCACTATAAACACTGAAAGAATTGACCATTTATATTTGGACCCATTAGAAAATAAAACTGATTTAATCTTACATCATGGTGACTTAACTGACGCTACAAATCTTTTAAGACTTATATGTGAAATTAAACCTGATGAAATTTATAACCTTGCTGCTCAAAGTCATGTTATGGTTAGTTTTGAAACACCAGAATATACAGCAAATTCTGATTCACTAGGCACATTAAGAATATTAGAAGCAATTAGAATTTTAAAATTAGAAAAAAAAATTAAATTCTATCAAGCATCAACATCAGAACTATTTGGTAATTCAGGAAAAAAAACACAAAGCGAGGAAACTCCTTTTTCTCCTGAAAGTCCTTATGCAACTGCAAAACTATATTCATACTGGATTACAAAAAATTATCGAGATGCATACGGAATTTTTGCTAGTAACGGTATTTTATTTAATCATGAAGGCCCCACAAGAGGAGAAACATTTGTTACAAGAAAAATTACAATAGGAATATCTGAAATTTTGGCAAAAAAGAGAAAATCAATTTTTTTGGGTAATTTAGATGCCAAAAGAGACTGGGGGCATGCTAAAGATTTTGTTAATGGGATTTGGAAGATTCTTCAATACCACAAACCAGATGATTTTGTACTTGCAACTGGGAGAACTTATTCTGTAAGAGATTTTGTTGAACAAGCCTTTTTGTGTGTTGACATGAAAATAAAATGGATTGGTAAAGGTTTAAAAGAAATAGGTGTTAACAAAGAAAATGGAAATACCCTTGTAAAAGTTGATAAAAGATATTATAGGCCGCTTGAAGTTAATTATTTGAGAGGTGATTCTAAAAAAGCAGAAAGACTTTTGAACTGGAAATGTAAAATATCTTTTAGAGAATTAGTAAAGGAGATGGTATTTAGCGATTTAAAAAGAAACAAGATTGTTTTATGAGAAAAATAACTCCTATAATTTTGTCTGGAGGAATGGGTATGAGGCTTTGGCCATTATCTAGTAAGAATTTACCCAAGCAATTTTTAAAAATACCTTTTGATTCCAAATTAAATTTGTTCCAAAAAACTATAAAAGGTTTTAAAAAAAAAAAAACTTTTAATGAACCACTTGTTATTTGTTCTGATAGCCATAAATTTCTTGCTGTAGAGAGTTTAAGTAACATAAGATCAAAAAATTCAGGGATTATTGTTGAGGAAATTCAAAGGAATACCGCAACATCAGTATTGCTTGGAGTTTTATATTCTTTGAAAAATTTAGATTCCGATTATTCACTAATAACTCCATCAGATCATCATATCCCAAATAGAAATTATGAAGATTTAATTCCTGGAAATTTGAATATTAATGATGGGCATTATATATACGGAATAAAACCGTTAAGTCCGTCATCTGACTTTGGTTATATAGAAGTAAATGATTATTCCAAAAGAAAATCCAAAGTGACTAAATTTCATGAAAAACCAAGTGAAAGAATTGCAAAGACATATATTAAAAATAATTTTTTTTGGAATTCTGGAATTTTTTTAATTAACAATAAAATTATTGTAAATGATTATAAAAGATTTCAACCTAGGATTTTAAAATACTGCGAAAAAATAATCAGAAATCTTAAAAGAGATTTAGAATTTTTTAGAGCGCAAAAAAAGTTGCTCGCTCCCCTTCCTGATCTTTCATTTGATTCTGCAATTTTAGAAAAAAACAATAATTTAGAAATGGTAAAACTTAATATTGAATGGAAAGATCTAGGTACTTGGAATGCTTTGAAGGATACGATCAAAAAAAGTACCATTAAATTAAATCAAAATTCTAAAATTTTTAATAATTCAAAAAACACGTTGGTGCTCAGCGAAAAAAAAAATACCGTAATTAATGGGGTTTCTAATCTTACCGTGGTATCTACCGAAGATTCACTTCTGGTGAGTGCCAATGAATCTTCAAATAAAATAAAGGATATTTTATCGAAAAAAAACTTCAAAAATTTCTTAAATTCAGGATCTATTGTTTTTAAACCATGGGGGTCATACCAAGTAATTTTAGAAGACAAAGAATATTTAATAAAAAAAATACTTGTGAAAACTTCTCATAGATTGTCTTTACAGAAGCACAAACATCGATCTGAACATTGGGTTGTTGTTAGTGGTAAAGCTAGAATTACAAAAGGAAAAAAAACAAAAATCATAGTAAAAGATGAATCAACTTTTATTCCAAAGGGAGAAGTTCATTGCATTGAAAATTGTGGTGATGTAATTTTGGAAATCATTGAAATTCAAATGGGGAAATTGCTCTCTGAAGACGATATTATTCGTTTGGATGATCCTTATAAAAGGTAGAGTTTTTTTTTAATTCTTGCCAAATCTTTATATGTTCAAGTGCATAATTCTTCCATGTTAGTTTTTTTTTTATCTGAACATACCTTTTTTTCTTAAGTAAAATTTTCTCAAAGATAAGATCCAAATTATTAAGATTCTTAGAAACTTCATAGGTTATAAATTTTTTTAGGTCTTTTTGGAACCCTTGAGGAATCATAATTGTTTTAATGCCTAATTGAATTGCATCTAAAAAACTCATAGAACCTTCATCTCTTCCTAAATAGATTAAATAATCAATTTTTTTTAATTCAAAGATGTATCTTTTTCTAAAAAAGAATCTTTGATAAGTTATTTCAAATTTTTTTTTTTGAAGTTTTTTGATAATTTCACT
>CAYYMX010000082.1:0-6217 GCA_964473045.1 uncultured Alphaproteobacteria bacterium
AAAAGCATCATCAAGTCTTTCCAACGATTTTTTTTGGAATGCAATATTTTTGTGGTGTGTATTATTTTGTTTTTCAATATTTTTTATCAAATCCATTCTAGTATTATAAATAACTCTAAAAGAATTCTGAAACTGAGGACTCTTCACAACTTTCCAAACTTTTTCCATCTCTTTATTAACATTTACTTTAGGAGATTTTGCATAACTATTCATGATAGTTTCTCTTATAGAAGTAACAAGAACGAACAAATACGCATAATCAAAACCTGTAATAAAAATTTTGTTCATTCTTTTTATATAGCCAGTAGTTCTATCAAAGTCTTTAGGTAAGGTTCGAGTAATTAAAAAACCAAAATGAGCATCATGCCTCGCCATATCCGATAAAAACTTGGATACCCAACTCTCAGTAAATGAAGAAGTATCTTTACTTTCAAAATAAATTTTTGAAATTGTAATTCCATTCTTCTGAATATTCAGAATACAATCTCCCCCTTTTACTCCCTTCTTTATTGCTTCAACATTATCGTAAGGAAATTTTTTTTTTAAAAAATCTTCAATCAAAATTTCTTGGATTTCTCCTTTTAGTTCTGAATCCTTTGAAGAAATAATACTGTTTTCTAGCTCTCTAATTCTTCCTAATGATCTCTCAGTTTTTAATTCAAATTCTTTAGATTTTTTTTGGAGTTCTAATTCTAATTTTTTATATTCTTCTTCCTTTTTTAAAATTAGCCCAGACAAATTCTTTTCAGCGTTTATGTATTTTTGTTTAATTTCTTTTTTAATTGTTAATTCTTTTTCCTTAAATTCCTTTTCATACTCAACCTGAATGTTTTCTTTTACCTCATCAGAAAGTTGTTCCTTGAATTTTTTTTTTATTTTTTCATTTTCTTCGGTCAGTCTTTTTTTTTCATCATTTAGTTTTTCCATTAAATCTGTTTTATAGTTTTCTTTTATCTTTTCTTCATGCTCATCTAAAAACTTCTGCAAAGAAATTTCTTTTGAACAATGTGGGCAGATTATTAGTGTTTTATTCATTTAATAGATTTTTTTTTTCTTATTGATAGTTTAATGGATCATCATTTTTTTTCCAGTCATCGAGTGATTTCTCAAATAAGTTGAAATTATCTCCAGTATGTTCTGAAAATATAACATATTGGTCTTTTCTGTTAATATTGAAAATCTTTTCAATTCCTTTCATAAAAGAAATAGCCAATTGCCTTTTTTGTTTTTTATTTCTTCCAGCTCTTATATCTAAATTCATTAAGCAAACTGTATCACCAAATCTTGACCTGCCTAAAGATAGAGAATCTTTTTTGTGTTCCCTAAGACTTACAGCGATATGATCGCTTCCAGTTTCCATAATTCTACAAAATTCATCTCTAATGAATTTAAAAAAAGTTTCTTTATTTTTTTTTTCTACCTTTTTATTTATATCAAACTGTAGATGAGGCATTTTTATCTTTGTATAAAAAAAATATTATATTTTTTTTAATCTTAAAGATAAATTACAAACTCAGCTATCAAATTAAAAAGAATACTGCCACCCAAGCATTGTTCTAAAGTTTTCTGACATTTGAATCCCTCGATATCTTTGATAAACTGGAAAAATTGCTTCTAAAGCTAATCTATGGTTTTTTAACAAATGATTGTTATTTATAAAATTAATTCCTATACCAAAATTTAATTTTTGATAACCTTGATTCCTAGCGTCCATTGCCGGACTCATTCTAGGATTCATTTCATCGTCAGATCCACGCATTTCTCCTTTATATTTGTAGTTTAGTTTAACAGAAGTACTTACATTATTTAACCATCTATATGACGTCCACACAGAAGAATAAAAAGTATTTCCATACTCATATCCCTTAGAGTTTTTTCCTGAAGCAGGTATCTTAAAATAAATTTGTTCCCCAAGCTTTACCTTTCCAAAATTATTTACATTATTGAAGAAAAAGAAAGGGTCAAAAGTTCCAGAACCATTTTGCATTGCGTAGCCAAGTCGCGCATCAAAAGAAGCCGGAGTATTGTCTCTTTTGTTAATACTTCCTGTTGATAGACTTAAGCCAATACCAAAATGACTTTTTATACTCGTGGTATCATAAATTCTAATTAATCCTGAGATTTTCGTATCTCCTATGCCTGATGAATTTACATCAAATCGTGAGCCGTTTTTGCCCATCATTGGCATCCTTTGCTGAGTCATTTCCTTTTCTGAATAACTACCCATTATCATTAAAGTAAAGTAATCAGTTGGAGCATACATAGCTCCAAACATATGCATATCCATTTTCATAGTTGTTGGAGCATTCATATATGTTCCTGCACCATTCGATGAACCATTAGGTGCTATCATAATTTCATTAATTCCCATTAATTTTGTACCAGAAATTACTTTATCCATTCTCATATGACCAAAACGATAAGAAAACATTATCTCATTTTTTTTGTGAATATGGTCTCCCATTAATGAGATTGGTCCATGACTATCAGCTGAGTAAATCTCATCTGAATTAACCCAACTAAAGGATAGAATTAAAAAAAACAGTAAAATTACAAACATCGGTTATCTCCATTCAAAATTTAGTAAATGTGGCCTTAAAATATTTAAATACTCAAATTCTAAAGCGGTGGAGAGTTTGATTTGGGGTCAAAAATCACATGTTTTTTTGTCTCTATTTGACTTTTATAAACATCACTAAAAGATTTGCCAAAAAGAACAAAGAGGTCATTTTCAAAATTTAAATTATCCATTTGCATCAACGCACAATGGCTTAAACAATCTAAATCTGAATTCGATTCATCAGATTTACAAATATTTTGATTATGTTTGTCTACATAAATATTGGAAAGAGCAGACTGAATACTTAAAAAATAAAAAAAAATAATCAAAAAAATACTGCTTCTCTTATGTCCAATCCAAGAAATCATAATTTTAGACACTAAATGAAATAATAATAAATGACAAATACTAATTTAGTAAAAATGAGTAACAATCACTAACTTGAATTCTGAAATATTTTTACTAAATTATAGATTGGAAGAAGTTAAAACCCGCTTTAAAAACTAAGGTGGTTTTTACTTGGTAGCTTTAAACAAACTAATCCCATCAACTTTGTAAGAATTTATCAGTTTTTTCCCATTATCAGAAGATAACCATTGAATGAAAGTTTCTGCCATTTTAAATTTAACCTTTGGACATCTTTCAGGACTCATAGGAATTATTCCATAAAAATTGTATAAAAGCGGCTTATTTTCAACAATTACTAAATGATTTTGTTTATTTCTAAAACTTATCCATGTTGCTCTATCAGTTAGAATATAAGCACTTTTATTGACTGCAATATTTAAGGCTTCCCCCATTCCAAGACCAACCTCTATATACCACTTATCTAATTTCGCATTAGGAATTGCATCAGTTAGTTTCCATAAACCAAATTCTTTTTTGTGAGTTCCACTATCATCTCCACGAGAAACAAAGTTCGATTTCTCAAAAGCAATCTTTTTTAAAGCACCCACAATTGTTTTTTCATTAATTATGTTTGCTGGGTCAGATTTCGGCCCTACTAAAATATAGTCATTAAACATAATTTCCTTTCTGTACAACCCATAACCATCGTCAACAAACTCTAATTCAGATTTTGTGTGATGCACAAGAAGTAAATCGCCATCACAATTCTTAGCATTTCTTATTGCTTGTCCTGTCCCAACAGCTACAACTCTTGCATCAACACCTTTTTCATTTTTAAATTTTGGTAAAATGTAGTTGTAAAAACCTGAGTCTCTAGTTGATGTTGTGGACTGAATAACTAAAAAGTCCTTCGAAAAACTCTCATTTCGTAAAAATATTAGAAAGAAAAAAACAAGACATAATCTAATTTTCATAAAATTGTTGGCGTAATATTTTAATGCATATAAAATAAATATAGTTGAATTTTTAATTAAAATCATTGTTTATATAATGAATGAAAAAAATTTCTAAAATTTATGCACTTCTAATAACATTAATAATTTTCATTTCTACCTCAGTATTTTTAAACTACAAGCCTACAAAACAAAATTTTGATTTTAAATTAACTGAAGTTTCGGATGGGATTTTTGTTCATTTTGGAAAACAAGAAGATTCTAATAATTTAAATATGGGAGATATTGCAAATTTAACTATGATTATTGGGTCAAAATCAGTTTTGGTAATTGACACAGGAGGAACACCTAAAATAGGTGAAAGATTTCTTCAAAAGATTAAAACAATTACCAGTCTTCCTATTTCTCACATTGTAATAACACATTCGCATCCTGACCATTTTTTTGGCACCCAAGCGTTTAAAAAACTGCAACCTCAAATAATTGGGCATGAAAGATTAAATAGATCTTTAATTAACAATTTTGAATATTACAAAAATCTTCAGTTTAATCTAACAGGTGAACAGTCATTGGAAAAAGCCGAACTTGTAACTGCAAATACATTTGTCAAAATAAATAACATTCTGGAAATTGATCTAGGAAATAGAATTGTTGAGATCAAAGCTTGGCAAAGTGGTCACACCGATAATGATCTCACAGTTATTGACAAAAAAACAAAAACCTTAATTACAGAAAATATTTTTGTAAAAAGAATTCCTTCAATTCGTGCAAGTATAAAGGGTTGGAAAAAAAATTTGGAAGAAACTTTGAACTTGGATATAAATCTTGTCATTCCTGGGCATGGAAAAATGACAAAAAAAGAAGAAGCTATTTTTCCAATGCTGAATTATTTTAAAAGGCTCTTGAAGGAAACAAGAGATTTTCACAAAGACAATAAAACACTTGAAGACGCACAAAATCAGATCTCGAAAAAAAACATTGAAAAATGGCTTCTATTTGAAAATTATCACCCTTTAAATATTACTAAAACTTATACAGAATTGGAGTGGGAATAAAATTTAACAAAATCTATTATTTGTCGATAGATATTTAATGCTACCACTTATTTTCAAAATTATTATTTATATTAATACTACTTTTATAATATTTATTTCTTTTTTTCTTTTGCTATCGAAAAAAAATGAACCTAAAGAATTCCCTGAAAAATTTAAAAAAGTCTACAGTCTTAAACACTTTCAGAACGCGAAAAACAATCATACTTATTTTAATTAAAAAACTATTTACTATTTAGTTTTCTGTCACTAAATTACATAGTATGAACAACAAAGAAACTTTAGAAAAAATTGAAAAATTGGAAGCAAAAATTGATAAACTGCAAAAATCTTTAACTAGAGTTGAAAAAAAATTATCCAATCATATAGATTTCATTGATAGAGTTTACGAACCACTTCGAAGTCCAATATCAAAGATAAAAAACTTTTTTGGCTAATCCAAAAGTCATATCTTAATATGTTATTTTTTCTTATAAAAGTAATTTTTTCTAGTTTGATTATTGTATTTGCAAGTTGGCTATCATATAAAAAGCCAAACTTGGCTGGATTCATTATAGCTCTCCCCTTACTAAGTATAATATCTCTCTTTTTTTCCTATAACGAACATAAAGACCTAGAAAAAACCATCCTCTTTGCTAAAAGTATACTTGTGGGAGTGCCAGCATCTCTATTTTTTTTCATTCCTTTCTTTTTTTCAAAACCTTTAGGTCTAAACTTTCTTACAACATACATGTTGGGTTTTTTATTTCTTTTTTTTGGTTTTTTAATTCATAAATATATAACTCAATTTTTTTAAAAATTTTTAAATTTAACTATTTTCCTTCAATTACAAATATTTATTATAAATAATATGTATGAATTTTTCAGATTATTTCTAATACTTTTACCAATCGTTTTTTTTGTACTAGTATTTTTATTGTTTTTTTTTTAAGACTAACTCTTAGGTTTTAATAAAGGTATTATTTTGATATCATTATCGTAATTTAATCTTAATTATGAAAAAATTTTTTATTGATTATGGTCAGCGAATAAATATTGCTATTCTAAGTGTTATTAAGGACATCCTCAATGATTTGTCAGAATCAAAAATTTCATCGAGCCACTGTTTTTACATAACGTTTAAAACTGGTTATCCTAGCGTAAAGATTTCAAAAACTCTTTTGAAGGAGTATCCAAAAGAAATGACAATTGTATTACAAAATCAGTATTGGGACTTAGATATCAGAAAAAATGATTTTAGTGTCACGCTAGCATTTAACAAAAAAAAAGAAACACTTTTTATTCCTTTTCAATCAATAGTAAAG
>CAYYMX010000083.1:0-5849 GCA_964473045.1 uncultured Alphaproteobacteria bacterium
ATGTCCTGAATTTCTTCATCTTGATAAAAATGAGCAAGTATCACAGCATTATTTTTTTTCTTCAAAAATAATATTTCATCTTCAATATTCTTAAAATGACTCTTTAGATTTTTCATTTAATTTGTTTTTCAAAAGCTCCCAAGTTATTTTTTATGTAATTGCTTGAACCCATTTCTCTAATTCTAGAAATAGTTCTTTTAAACTCCATCAAGTTAGTTTTTCCAACATAAATATCATTCAATTGTACTCTTGTTGATAAAGAAAGTATATTTTTATTCTCATACATAGCGTCAACAAATGAAATGAATCTAGCAATAAGATTTTTTGAATCTTCATCCATTTTTGGAATATCTCTAACAATAATTATTTTGATTTTTTTACTTAATAATTCATAATCCTGAAAAACCAAGTTTTTTTTAAAAAAAGTAGTAAAAAAAATGTCTAAAACATTCCCATAAATCTTTTCAAGTTTAAAATTATTCCCTAACCTTTTAAAACTAATGGTTTGTGACTTTGTGCTGGAAGAAAGGTTTTTTCTGAGTAGATTTTGTTTTTTGTTATATTTTAAGTCTTGTATAAAAAAAAATTTTTTGTTGATTGGGTCATTTGTCCTATAATCAATCTTAGACATCATTTTGATTTTGATAAAACTTTTGTTCAACAAGTCAATTATTTGCTTACAAACTTTTAAGTTTATTGGGTCATGGTAAATATTGTTAAGATTTTTATTTCCACTCATTATTATGAGTTTATTTTCTTTAATTGATTTTTCTAAAAAATTTTTAAACAAAATTAAATTTGTAAAATTATTTATATAAAATTCATCAATTAAAATTATTTTTTTTGAATCAAAAAATCTTAAATCTTTTTTTTGTAGATAGAAAATCAAATCAGTGAAATGAAACATTGCTGATTTATAAAAAATTTTGTTTATTGCCTTAAGTATAAGTGATTTTCCAACACCTATTGATCCATGTATATAAATATTCTTTTTTTTTTTCAAAAAACTAAAGAAATCTTTTTTAAAACTTTCTTGAAATACCAGATCAATTTTCTTTGCTGCTTTTATCTGACAGTTGTTTGGGTTTATATGATTTTCTTTTTCAAGATAATTAATTATTTTTGAACGTAAATTTTTCAATATTTTAAGTGACCTGCAATTTTTTTATAGCTGAGATTGCTTTGGCAGGATTTAGGTTTTTGGGACAGGTCTTAGTACAGTTCATTATTGTATGGCATCTATAAAGTTTAAATTTATCCTCTAAAAATTTTAGTCTCTCCTCTTTTTTTTCATCTCTACTATCAATAATAAATCTATAAGCTTGAAGTAATATCGCAGGGCCCAAAAATTTTTCTCCATTCCACCAATAACTAGGACATGACGTAGAACAGCAAGCACACAGACCACATTCGTATAATCCATCAAGTTTTTTTCTATCTTCGGGACTTTGAAAAGATTCCTTTTTACCTTTTTTTTTAGTTAACCAAGGTTTTATAGATTTATATTGAGTATAAAATTCACTAAGATCTGGAACCAAATCTTTTAAAACCTTTGTGTGAGGAAGTGGGTAAATATCTAATCTATCTTTTTCAATTGATTTTAAACAAGCTAAGGTATTTGTACCATTAATATTCATAGAGCAGGATCCACAAATACCTTCTCTACATGACCTTCTAAATGTAAGAGTTGCATCAACATAATTTTTAATATAAATCAGTGCATCAAGAACCATTGGACCGATTTTTTTTTTATCAATAAAATAGGAATCTAATCTTGGATTAGATTTTGATTCTCTGTTCCAACGGTAGATTTTTAAAAGAATCTTACTTGGTCCATTTGACCCAAACTTTCTTCCTTTACTAATTATAGAATCTTTTGGTAAATTTAATTGAACCATATGTCTAAATTAATAAACCCTGGCTTTGGGTTCAATAGTTTTTATTTCTTTATTATTTGTCTTTAAATTTACTGGTCTATACTGAATCTTAATTTTCCCTTTAGAATTAAGACAAACTAGAGAATGTTTCAACCAAACTTTGTCATTTCTTTCTTTATAATCAATTCTAGCGTGAGCCCCTCTACTTTCGCGTCTATTTAAGGCACTTTCAACACTAACAATTGCTTGGAGAAGCAAATTTTGAAGTTCTAGTGCTTCTACTATCTCTGTATTCCATATTGTACTTTTGTCACTAATCTTTATGTTTTCAAATTTTTTTAAAAGAGAAAAAAGAATTTTTTTTCCTTTTTCCATTCTTTCTTTGGTTCTATATACCGGACAGTAATTTTGCATTGTATGTTGCATTTCCAATCTAATTTTTGAAACTAAATTTTTACCATTTGCACTTCTAATTTTTTCAAATCTTTCTATAGATTTAGAAAAAAAGTTGGGATTAATTTTTTTATTTTTTGAACCGGGTTTTATAATCTCTTTGCATCTTTCTGCTGCAGACTTCCCAAAAACAACTAGGTCAAGAAGTGAATTAGAGCCCAATCTATTTGCTCCATGTACAGAAACACACGCTGCTTCTCCTATAGACATTAGTCCTGAAACTATTTTGTTCTTTTTATCTTTATCTAGATCTAAAACTTCTCCAGAAATATTTGTTGGAATTCCCCCCATATTGTAATGAACTGTTGGTTGAACTGGTATTGGATCCTTTCTGACATCAATCCCAGCAAAAATTTTAGCTGATTCAGTAATACCCGGAAGTTTTTCTTCCAAAACAGAATGATCTAAATGGCTAAGATTTAAATTAATATGGTCTTTCTTTGGTCCGCATCCTCTTCCTTCCATTATTTCACTTGTCATAGATCTTGAGACGACATCTCTACTAGCTAAATCTTTTGCATTTGGAGCATATTTTTCCATAAATCTTTCCCCTTTATTATTTGTTAAGTAGCCTCCTTCACCTCTAGCTCCTTCAGTAATTAAAACTCCAACGCCATATATCCCAGTTGGATGAAATTGGGTAAATTCCATGTCTTGGAGTGGAAAACCTGCTCTAAGTAACATACCTCCACCATCTCCTGTACAAGTATGTGCCGAGGTACATGAAAAGTAAGCCCTTCCATATCCACCAGTTGCTAAAATAACAACCTTGGATGAAAAAACATAAAATTTACCATCATGTAAATTTATTGTTAAAACGCCACAGCATTCATTTTTTTCATTCATTACTAGATCTATTACAAAATGTTCTATAAAAAAATCGGCATCATGTGAAATAGATTGTTGATATAGAGTATGCAACATTGCATGGCCAGTTCTATCAGCTGCAGCACAAGTTCTTTGAGCAATCCCTTCCCCAAAGTGAGTTGTCATTCCACCGAATGGTCTTTGGTAGATTTTTCCACTATCAGTCCTTGAAAATGGGACACCAAAATGTTCCAATTCTATAACAGCTTCTGGTGCTTTTTTACACATAAATGCAATTGCATCTTGATCCCCTAACCAATCAGACCCCTTAACTGTGTCGTACATGTGCCATTTCCAATCATCTTTTCCCATGTTCCCTAAAGCCGCACTAATTCCTCCTTGAGCGGCAACAGTGTGACTTCGGGTAGGAAAAACTTTTGAGATGCAAGCAGTTTTAAGATTGGCTGATGCACATCCCATGACGGCTCTCAAACCTGATACTCAAGCTCCAACAACAACAACAACAAATTCTAAATATTCTGGGTTAAAAGACATTATTAATTAACTATTGAATATAAACTTAAAGTAATAACTAGGATTAATATGAAAAAACAAAAGTTTTTTATGTAGACAATATTTCTTTTGATATTCTTTTTATGAATATAATCATCAATTATTGACATGAGTCCAATATTGGAATGAAGTATGATGAAAATAAAAACAAAAAAAACCAATAGGGAATTTTTGGTATTTTCAAACCACTTTTTTGTAGACTCAAAGTTGGCTAGGTCCACATTACTAATTAAAAAACAAGTATAGCTGAAAAGCACTAAAAAAATTAGGGCAAATATTTTTTGAAATAACCAATGTAGGGATTCTTTGAATTTTATCATAATATGCCAATTCTTAATGAAAAACAGATTGTTGAAAGTAATGAAAGAAATAGAACTAAATAACCTAACTTTGCAGATGTTGAAATTTCAAGACCGTAGCCAAAATCCCAGATTATATGTCTTATTCCATTAAACATATGATAGAAAAAACCTAGAATAGCCATAAAAGAAATTATTCTTGCTGGTATGGTCTTAAGTATTTTTAAAAATAGATTATATATAATCTCTCCTTGAGATAATGAAAAAAGCCAAACTGCAAAAAAAATCAAGCTTAAACTTAGGCAAAAGCCTGAGATTCTATGAGCAATTGACAGAATAGAAGTGATCTGTGGTTTATATATTTGCAAATGAGGGGATAGAGGTAAATTATTTTTTATCATGTTTATTTTATTGGTATTAAGACTGAATATACTAAATCTAGTACGATATTTTCATCTAGTTTGTTCTCATCAGGGAATTTCATTTGAGAATTATTTTTTGATGCTATGGTTCTAATTAGCATGGTTCCGATTTTATTATTTATTTTTTCCTTTTCTAAAACTTTTGACCATGCATAAATCGTGTCTCCAGAAAACGTTGGGGAAGAATGTTTTCCCGAATGTATTGCAACAACCTTAAATGTGTTAGCCAAACCATTACAGCTAATTGCTCTGGCTAGAGAAATTATATATCCCCCATAAATAATTCTTTTTCCAAATCTTCCATCTTTTTCAACATGTTGATTAAAATGAACTCTAGCGTTATTTTGATATAACCTTGTAGCTAATTGGTGTTCTGCATCTTCAATTGTTTGTCCATCAAGATGATGTATTTCTTCACCGATTTGATAATCATTAAAATAAAATGAACTTCCAGAAATTTCACTTAGCCAATGATCAATTCTTACATTTGGGCAATGAAATTCAGAACTTTTAACGCGTTCTGGAAGCTTTGGAACTAAGTTTTTAAAAGATGAAATCATTCCCTTTTCTTTTTTTCTCATCATTAACCATCTGTAATATGATAAAACCACTTCTCCATTTTGATTAGTTCCTACTGATTCTACATAAACAGTACCAGTTTTTTCATTAGAATTTTCTTTAAGACCTACTATTTTTGATTTAGCGGTTACAGTATCTCCAACAAAAACTGGTTTTTTAAATTTTACTCCAGCATAACCAAGATTGGCGATTGCATTGAGTGAGAGATCCGGAACGGTTCTACCAAAAACCATATGAAAAAGTAAAATATCATCAATAGGAATTTTTTTAAAACCCAATTTCCGAGAAAATTCTTTAGAATAATTTAGTGCAAATCTACTTCCTGTTGTTGCTAAATACAAAGAGACATCTCCGTCTGTAATGGTTCTAGGAACGCTATGATGGATTTCATCATTAACTTTGTAATCTTCAAAAAACCTGCTTTTAAAATTCTTCATTATTTTAATTTTTTTTTGATTAATAGTTCAGCTATTTGTACAGTATTCAAGGCTGCACCTTTTCTTAGATTGTCAGCAACAACCCACATTCCAATTGATTTTTTGTTATTTTGTCCCAGTCTCAATCTACTGACAAAAACTTCGTCTTCACCGGCAGATTCATCTGGAGTAACGTACCCACCATCAATTTGATGATTTACTAAACTAATACCAGTGGTTTTTTTTAAAGTGCTCTCAAGTTTTTTTATGTTGATTATTTTTTCGGTTTCCAGATATACTGCTTCACCATGTCCAACAAAAACAGGAACTCGGACGCACGTGGCGAAGATTTCGATGTTACTTTTTAAAATCTTATTTGTTTCTTCAACCATTTTATTTTCTTCTTTTGTATGTCCATTTTCT
>CAYYMX010000083.1:5859-6076 GCA_964473045.1 uncultured Alphaproteobacteria bacterium
GCATGAAAGTCATGAACAACTTAGAAGGAGAGAAAGTTGAAAGCAATCTTTTTTGTAAAAACTTTAGATTCTAGAGGTTTGTTTTTGTATACATTTAAAGTTTGGTGAAATAACTCATCCATTGCGGGTTTACCAGCACCAGATGTTGATTGATAGGTTGAAACTATAATTTATTTTACCTTGAAAAAATCATGGATAGGTTTAATAGAGGCAACCA
>CAYYMX010000084.1:0-6060 GCA_964473045.1 uncultured Alphaproteobacteria bacterium
TGGAGCTGCGGCAGAAACACCCCATTTTTCTTCTAAAATTTTTGTTAGTTCAGATGCTTCCAAAACTGTTAAACTGGATAAATCTTCCACTATTTTTTCTAAATTTGCCATAATTTACTCCTTTTATTTTTTTTCATTATATTTGGCATTAATTGCTCTAATCACATTTGACTGAGAACATTGAAGTGCAAAGACAATTTTACTTTGCAAGGCAGTTAACAAACCAAGAATTTTTTCTCTAATTACTTCCAATGAAGGAAGGGAAGCTAACTTTTCAATTTCCTCAACAGTGAGTTCTTTCTCACCCATTGCTCCAGCAATAATTTTAAGATTTTCATTTTCCTTAGAAAAATCAATCATTACTTTTGATGTTGAAATAGGATCATCAGAATAAGCAAAAGAAGTTGGTCCAACGAAAAACTTTTCTAGCATCTGAAAGTTTGTATCTTTTATTGCTCTCTTTGCAAGAGTATTTTTGGCAACTCTAAAATTTGCATTTTGGTCCTTAATTTGATTTCTTAAAGCAGAAATCTCGGCCACAGAAAGACCCTTATAATGGGCAACAACTAAAAAGTTTGTTTCTTTGAGCGTACTATTAAACTCTTTCACAAACTCTTCCTTTTCAACACGTTGCAATTTTGTCCCCTATCTATTTTTCTGTCTGAGTAAATCAATGATCAACCCATCTATTCAGGATATTTAAAAGAATACTTACCTGAAGTCTTTGACAGATATTTATATTTTTTTAAATTACATAACACTACTTAAGTCAACTTGCAAGCCCGGACCCATAGTTGAACTAATGAATAGTTTTTTTATAAAAATTCCTTTTGATGAAGTTGGTTTATTTTTTTGTAATTCACTATAAAAAAAAGTAATGTTTTTCTTTAAATCGTCATCTGAAAAACTTAATTTTCCAACACAAGCGTGAATAATACCAGACTTCTCTGTTTTGTATTCTATTTGGCCAGACCTAATCTTTTTGATCGCCACCTCAACATCCTTAGTTACAGTTCCTAATTTTGGGTTTGGCATCAAACCTTTTGGCCCTAATATCTGTCCAAGAGTTCCAACCTTTGCCATCATTGCTGGTGTTGAAATACATTTTTCAAAATCTATAATACCTTTTTTAACGTTCTCAATTAAATCATCAGATCCAACTATATCAGCACCAGCATCTTTTGCTTTTTTGGCATCATCACCATCAGCAAAAACTGCAACTTTTATTTTTTTTTGCTGCATTTTTGGTAAACTAAGCACACCCCTAATCAACTGATCTGATTTTTTCACGTCAATTCCCAAAACAACTGCCAAATCTAAAGATTCGTCAAATTTTTTGGAACAATATTTTTTTGAGACTTGTATAGCGTCTAACAGAGAAAAGATTTTCTCTATCTTTGTTTCAGACTCAATTAACTTTCTCTTTTTTGTATTTTTCATTGTTCAACCTTAATTCCCATCGATCTTGCTGTACCAGCAACCATTTTTTGTGCCGAATCTATGTTTTTGGTATTTAAATCACTAAGTTTATCTATCGCAATCTTTCTAATATCATTTTTTGAAATAGAAGCAATAACTTCCTTTCCAGGTGTCTCAGAACCCTTATTAATTTTTATGGATTTTTTTATAAAATATGAAACAGGAGGGGATTTAGTTTCAAATGTAAAACTCTTATCTACATAAACTGTTATTATAACAGGAATAGGCATACCTTGCTCCATTTTTTGTGTAGACGCATTAAATTCTTTACAAAATACCATAATATTAACTCCCTTTTGACCAAGAGCAGGACCAACAGGAGGTGAAGGATTAGCTTGTCCTGCTGGTATCTGAAGTTTTATATATCCATCTATTTTTTTTGCCATCTTATTCCAAATTGTTACAAGTAAATTATACTTTCTCAACCTGAGAATATTCGAGATCTACAGGTGTTGACCTTCCAAAGATTGAAACACTTACTTTTAATCTAGCCTTTTCTTCATCAACCTCCTCAACCATTCCATTGAAGGATGAGAAAGGGCCATCAGAAACTCGAACCTGCTCGCCAATTTCAAAACTAACAGAAGGTTTTGGCCTATCCACACCCTCCTGAACTTGATTTTGTATTCTATCAATCTCAGATTGTGTAACTGGGATTGGTTCACCTTTCTTAGCTCCTAAAAAACCTTTAACCTTAGCAATTTTTTTTACAATATGCCAAAGTTCATTGCTCATTATTGCTCTTATTAAGATATATCCAGGAAAAAAGTTTCTTTCTCTATTAACTTTTTTTCCTTTCTTCATTTCAACAACTTCTTCAGCAGGAATGTCAATTGTATCTATACTCTTATCAAGACTATTTTTAATTGCTTGTTTTTCAAGTTGTTCTTTAACGTTTCGTTCAGAACCTGGAAAAACCTGTAAAATAAACCATTCAAACATTTTTTACTAAAATAATAAAAATTCAACTATTACGGCTACTATTTTATCAACTAATAGAAAAAAAATTGCCGCAATAAAAACAAATATAAAGACCATCACAGTAGTAGTGATTGTCTCTGGTTTTGTAGGCCATGTAATTTTGAGAGCCTCTTGTTTTACCTCTTTATAAAATTCTTTAATTCTTTGCATAAAAATTTGGAAAATATTTTTGTATTGTTAACATAATGTAATTAAATTTCAAATATATAATTTAACATTTGTAAATCTTATATGGATCTAACGAAAAAAAAAATTTTTGTCTTAACTGGAGCCGGCATTTCACAGGAAAGTGGCATCAAAACTTTCAGGGAACATGATGGGTTATGGGAAAATTACAAAATTGAAGATGTTTGTACTGTTAAAGCATTTTTTAAAAACAGAGACTATGTAAACAACTTTTATAATCAACGAAGAAAAGATTTAAAAAACCCCAAAATTAAACCTAATAATGCTCACAAATCTTTGGCAATTTTAGAGAAATATTGTAAAAAATATATGCTAGTCACTCAAAACGTTGACAATCTACATGAAAAAGCGGGGTCTAAAAAAGTTCTTCATATGCACGGAACACTTAACAAAGCTTTTTGTATGGATTGCAATTTTAATTTTGAGCTGAACTTTGATTTATCATCTTCATATGCATGCACTAATTGTAAGAATTCTGGCAATGTAAGAGTTGATGTTGTTTGGTTTGGAGAACAACCAAAACACCTAGAAAAAATTTATAGATTTCTTGGTGATATTGATATTTTTATTTCAATCGGAACATCAAACAATGTTTATCCTGCAGGTGGCTTTATTGATTATATTAAACAATTCGGCAATGGAAAAACTGAATTAATAGAATTTAATCTTGAAAAAACAATTAAAAGTAACCTTTTTCTCAGAACCTTCATTGGTCCAGCAAGTAGTACTGTCCCGAAATTTATCAAAAAAGAACTTGAAATAAGCTAATGGCAGGGGCGGAGAGACTCGAACTCACGACCTACGGTTTTGGAGACCGTCGCTCTACCAACTGAGCTACACCCCTAATTATGGAGCGGGTGAAGGGAATCGAACCCTCGTAACCAGCTTGGAAGGCTGAGGCTTTACCACTAAGCTACACCCGCAAAAAACAACACTAGATATCATGTGTTACATATTTTGTAAATGCAATAAAATAAGAGATTTTTATATATATAATCTTAAAAAATCAAAAGTTATTTAAGAACATTAAAAACTAAAGAAGGTTTGGTGGAGGGAGTAGGATTCGAACCTACGTAGACTCGCGTCGTCAGATTTACAGTCTGATGCCTTTAACCACTCGACCATCCCTCCAATAATTATGAATGTATACTTTGCAATTCTGGTATTTGTAAAGTAAAAAAAATTTATTATTTTGTATATATTATAAATGAATGACACTGAAATAATTTTTGGATTACATGCTTCAATAGCTGCACTGCAAAATCCTTCGAGAACTGTATTTTCCTTAAAATGCACACAAGATTTTTTTAGCAAAAATAAAAAATTGATTGAAAGTCGTAAACCAAAACAATTTGAAATTGTAAAAAGGAAAGTTATAGACCTTGAATTAGAGAATACAATTCACCAAGGCATATTGCTCAAATGTAGAAAATTAAAAAAATCTAATTTAGATTCCATAGATCTAAATGAGAAACTCATAATTATTTTAGATTCACTTAATGATTCTCAAAATGTTGGTTCAATTCTGAGATCAGCATTAATGTTTGGCGTTAAAACCATTATATACAATAAAAATAATTCCTTTGAAATTAATCCATTTCTCATAAAAGCTTCAAGTGGTGCATATGAAAAAACAAAATTAATTGAAGTGGTTAATCTTAATAAAACGATTGAATGGCTAAAAAAAAGGGGATTCTGGATTGTTGGTTTTGATATTAAATCAAATAATAGCCTAAAAGATGTTCCGGCAGATACAAAAAAGGCAATTGTTTTTGGATCTGAAAACAAGGGAATAAGATCATTAATCTCAAAGAATTGTGATTTTTTAACCAAAATAAATATGCCAGGTGGTAATCAGTCTATGAATAGTCTTAATGTCTCAAACTCAGTTGCAATAGCTCTATACGAATATACCAGGAAATGAAAAATCTACCCAAGTTCTATAATAGCTTAAAAGAAATAGAAAAAGAAATTTATTTATCACTAAGTAAAGGTGTCAAAGAGAGAGAATCTAATTTCCACAAGGCCGTCTTGGCAACAACAAATCTAGAAAATAAACCTGAAGCTAGAACAGTAGTACTCAGAAATTTTGAAAAAAAAAAACTAGCTTTAAGTATTCATAGTGATCACAGAGCAAATAAGGTTGTGGAATTAAATAATAATAACAATGTTAGTTTATTGTTTTATGATGAGGAAAAAAAAATTCAACTTAGAATTAGAGGATGGACTCAAGTTCTTAAGTCAGAAAAAAAATCATGGAACAAACTATCAAATTGGTCAAAAAGATGTTATTTGACAGATATTTCACCAGGTGTACGTTCCAACAAACCAACCTCTGGTTTTGCAAAAAAACATTCGCTTCATCCTCCCAATGAAAATGAAGCCAGTGCAGGGTTAGAAAATTTCTGTTCAATTATTGTTTGGGCAAATCAGATTGAATGGCTTTATTTGGCAAGTCAAGGTCACAGAAGGGCAATCTTCAATATTCTAAGAAATGTGTATAACGAATCTTATAAGGTTAAAAAAATTGACGCAAAATGGTTAGTTCCATAATTAATCAAAAAAAACTTTTTTTAGAGTTTTGCCTAATTTATTTTTTTATTCCACTGATAATAACAATTAACTTTAGGGAGTTTTTTTTTCTTCCTTCCTTATTAATTGTTTTTTTAATATCAATAATATTATTAAAATTAGATAAAAACTTTAATTTTAGAAAACTTTTAAAAAAGATTTTTTGGAAAATAGTTTTAAAAAGTTTTTTTGCATTTTTTACTTTTATTTTTGTTTACATTCTATTTTTAGATAAAAATCTACTTTTTCAACTACCAATTAATAACCCTAGAATTTGGGTATTAGCAATAGTTATTTACCCTGTAGTTTCAGTAATACCTCAAGAATTTATTTTCAGAGTTTTATTTTATCAAAGATATGAAAAACTTTTCTCATTTGAAAAAAATTATGTAATTTTAATCAACTCAATTACATTTGGATTCTCACACATTGTGTTCACAAATTTTCATTCAATAATTTTATCTACCCTAGCCTCAACAATCTTTTCAATTGCGTACCTCAGAAATTCTTTTTTCACATGTATCATTGTTCATAGCCTAGCTGGTCAGTTGATTTTCACATTGGGATTGGGGAAGTATTTTTTTAATGGAACAATCGGTCTAATCAATTAAAATAATTAACACCCAAACCTGAAAGTGCACAATAACCAGACGGGTTTTTTTGTAGATATTTTTGATGATACTCTTCAGCAAAAAAAAAATTTTTTAACAATCCTATTTCAGTCTTAATTGAACCAAAATCATTTTCAGAAAGAATATTTTGAAACTTAAGCTTTGTTGATTGAGCTAATTTGAGATCATCATTTGATTCCAAGAAAATTGCTGAACGATATTGAGTTCCAAA
>CAYYMX010000085.1:0-1375 GCA_964473045.1 uncultured Alphaproteobacteria bacterium
GAATATATTCCGTCACTGTAGAGTAGGTCATCTTGTTAGAGAAGTGGAATCATAATCCACGTATTTGGATTTCAAGTTCCTTCTTCGCTAACAAAATTCTTAATAAAATCAATGATTGATATATTAATATAGTAGAATAGGGGTGTCTAAATAAAGTTAGATAAAAGTTAGACACAAAATTAGGTAGAAATATGTTTAGGTAGATAACTTTTAGATCCGATCGACTTGTTTGATAATTTCATGTTCATACTTTTTCCAATATTCATAATGTTAATGCTTTTAAAAGGAAATATTAGTGAAAACTTAATTGGAGAACATATTTTGAAAATAAAATTACTTTAAATTTTTTTACATCCTAAGTGAAGAAAATCAACCTCTCTTTCAGAAAAATTTTTATAAAAATGATTTGTTAAAACCATGTCTTTATATTTTTTTATTATAAATTTAAGATATTTTTCGTCTATCCATTCAACAATACCATTTTCTTTTTTTTTGGTTAGATTATTCAGTATTCTTGCTGAAACTACATCACCACCATGAAATCCATCTAAAAATTCACAGTCATTGGTGTTTATAGAATCTGGATTATAAAAATCATAGTGAAAATGATGAAGCCTTTTAAGGCTATTCCTAAAAAGATTAATGTATAAATAATTTTTCTTATTTAGATTTATCTTATCGTAGACTAATGGCGGAAGAGGATTTAAAAATGTTATTACTCTTACACCTGAACTTTCAAGATCACTTACTATTTTT
This sequence comes from uncultured Alphaproteobacteria bacterium, assembly GCA_964473045.1. Taxonomy (GTDB): domain Bacteria; phylum Pseudomonadota; class Alphaproteobacteria; order Methylaequorales; family Methylaequoraceae; genus CAYYMX01. Next base: position 757 of record CAYYMX010000085.1, read on the forward strand.
TTAATACTATTCAGACGAGCAATAGAAACTTCATTACCATAAATAAACTGTTTAGAATTTAGATTAATTCTCTTCAAAGTTTTTGAAAATTTCTTTTCATTTTTAAAAACATTTCTTCCATAAATTTGACCAAGATGGTAACTGGATCCATCTTTAGCAAAACCTACCCCATTAAATTTTGCGTTTATTCCAATATATTTAGATTGATTTAAATAATTTTCATTCAAAATTACTTGGAAATAATCATTAATATTAATTTTACCATCCAAAATCCATTTAAAAGGTGCGATTATCCCATCAGGAGATAATTTTTGGCCATAATCTATATGATGATTAAAATTTAACCCTTCAGTATAATCTTTGCTATTGTTCCCCCACCAAAAATCAATTCCAAATAATACAATATGAGGTTTATGAATTTTTAAAATATCTTTAACTAATTTTTCTCCCTCAAGAGGATAGTTAGTAGTCCTGCCTAAATTAATAAATGAATTATTGAAAAACTTTTCCCGAAATTGGAGAACAGTAGATGATCCTATCAAAACTATTTTTGGCTTAGTTTTTCTATATAAAGCCATTTTATATGGATAGACATTTGAATGTAATGCTGTTCCATAAA
>CAYYMX010000085.1:1385-4090 GCA_964473045.1 uncultured Alphaproteobacteria bacterium
TACTTGGTTTAAAGGAGTAATTTCACCAATATTTTTTAAAAAAAAGTAATTTAACAAACCAAATGGAATTAAAAATATAATTGGAATGATAAATGATTTAATAAAATTTATATTTGATTTTCTCATTAATAAAATTCTTTAAAATTGAAAATATAAAAATTCCCCTGAACGAGACATAAAAATTAAACATATTATTGATATAAATGAAAATAATAATCCCCAAAAAATATTTGGTTTCCATTTAATAAATCTTAAAAAATTTTGTGTCTCTGAATATTTTTTCAAATTTTTAGTTGATAAATAAGAAGTGAATTCTGTGGTGTTAGGAAAAGTAAGAACAATTATTAAAAAAACGAACAAAGTTAAAAGTTGTTCAAGCCCTAAAAACAAATAACCTGCTTCAAATTTTACATTATAATTTAAAAAAATACTAGTAAATGCACCTAAATAATCTAGATACGTTTCAGGAAGTACAAGTCCATTTAAACCTAACATTCCTGATATAATATTCAATGCGGTTTCTATGTTAGTTGAACGGAAAAAAACCCATGTAAAATTGAGAAAAATAAGAGTTAAAAAGCATCCTGTCCATTCACTTAAAGAACTATTTATAACTTTTATATTTGATTTTATAAATAAATCTCTCCATATATGATTTATTATTATTCCAGTGCCATGAAGGAATCCCCACAAAATAAAAGTCCAACTTGCCCCATGCCAAATGCCTCCAATAAACATAACTAAAAAAATATTAAAGTATCTTCGATAAAACCCTTTTTGATTTCCCCCGAGCGGAATGTAAAGGTAGTACTTCAAAAACCTTGATAAAGTTATATGCCAGCTTTTCCAAAATTCTATCAAGCTGGTAGATTTGTATGGTGAAAAAAAATTTATAGGAAGTTTTAGTCCAAAAATTAGTCCTAGGCCTATTGCCATATCCGAATATCCTGAAAAATCGAAATAGATTTGAAAGGTATATGCCACTGAACCAGTCCACGCTTCTAAAAAAGGTATTACTATTCCTTTTTCAGCAGCGTTAAAAACTGGCGAAGCATAAGATGCCATACTATCTGCCATAATAACTTTTTTAAATAGTCCAATAATAAAAAAAGCAATACCTTGGGCAATTAAATTACTATTAAAATAACCTGCCTGTCCTCTGATAAATTGCGGCATCATCTCTTTATGATGAACAATGGGGCCTGCAATTAGTTGAGGGAAAAAAGTAACAAATAAAAAATAATTAAGAAAGTTATGTTTATCAACATCGTTATTATGAATATCAACTAAATAAGCAATTTGCTGAAATGTATAAAAAGAAATTCCAAGTGGGAGAATTATATTTAAACTAGGTACATTAAAGTTAATTATTTGATTTATATTATCTATAAAAAAATTAGAATATTTAAAATACGCTAATAGACTTAAATTAAAAGTTATACCTAAAATTAAACAATATTTTCTTACAAGAGAGTTTCTATCACAAGCTATTATTATTGTTGCTAATAAAAAATTAATAAAAATTGATAATAATAAAACCCATAAAAGACTCCAATCCCAAAACCCATAAAAAATTAAGGATGAAATACCAAGCAAACACATTAAATATTTTTTCTTTAAATGTTGAATAAAGAATAAACACAAACATAATGAAGGTAAGAAAAATAATACAAAATTATAACTGCTGAAAATCATTTATTTTATTAAAATTTAAGTTTCCTAGATATTTATAAAATCTTCATAGTCTGAAATTTTGAAATAATTTGCCAATTCCTCGCAATTATTCCCTGACATCCAAACTCTAGTAAAAAATTTTGGATGTAAAGTTATATCATCAATTTTATTAAACCATTTTTCTCCTCTTCAAAGCATGTATCCTCCCCATCCAACTGGTGAAAACGAAGAAGGACCTTCTTAAACAGCATTAAATAAATCTTATCAAATATTTAATGAAATTTTCTACTAAGAGCATATAATCTTTTTGGTTCATACTTGAGTTCCCCATCTACCAGTTCAAAAAAACCAAATTTTTATCTTCAACAAGCATTTGAATTATTTTCCCAAATTGAAATGCTTCTTCAGGAGAATAATAATCATCCCAATATTTTGCATAATCTTTATCCTCTTGAGTGCAAATTGAAGATGCAAAAGATGACAAAGGGTGCAAGAGTAAAACTAAGAATATTAATAATCTAAACATAATTCAAAACTTTTCAGACAATAAAATTTTCTATATCATTTTTCTGAACTTTTATTCTTGTTTTTTGACCCATGTAATTTAAAAGTAAATAAAGTCTTTGATTGGTTTCAATATTTTCAATTGTTCCAATAAAATTTGTAAAAGGACCATTTATAACTTCAACTTTATTGCCGACTACAAAATTCTGAAGGGGCATTATTTTCCCAATGTTATCACATCTTAAAGTTAATTCTGAAATTAAATCATTTGGAACGATTGCAGGGTTATTTCCAAATGATACAATACGGGAAACACCAATCGTAGAATTAATGGATTTTAATGATTTTGATTTATTTGTCAGGTTGACAAACATATATCCTGGGAAAAGTGGGCGTAATTCTTTAACAAATGTTTTTTGTTTTCTTTTGGTAATTTCATGGAAAGGAAGAAAAATTTCAAAACCCTGATTTTTAAGATGTTTTGCAGCCTTTTTATGGGAATTAACTTTATATTGTATTAAAATCCT
>CAYYMX010000085.1:4100-5616 GCA_964473045.1 uncultured Alphaproteobacteria bacterium
AATTTATTTTATTGATGTTCATAAATTTTATTTTAATTTTTTTTATTTAAAATAAAAAGTGTTAAAATAGAAAAATCACAATTTAAATAGACGATGAGATTTATTAATATTAACAATAATGATATAAATAATGAATTTAAATAAAACAAAAATTTTATGGGTAGATGTTGGAACACATTTCGGTCAAGAATTCTCCTCAATTTTTGGTAGTTATTTGTGGTTTTTATACAAAATTTTTAGAAGAATGGTAGGTGCTTTAATATTTAAAAAAGGTGAACACTTAAAATTAATTGATACAATTAGAATATTTAAAAAAAAAATAATTTTGAAAAACAAAAGGGAAAAATTTTATGTTTTATGTGTTGAAGCAAACCCTAAGATCTTAAGAAATAAAGTTTATGAAAAAGTAGATAGTGTTAATTGTTTTGCTCTAGGCGGTAATGAAGATTCGAAGTTAGGAAACTTGTTTTTTGCCGATGGAGATGACACAGGCCAGGGAAGTTCAATTTTTAAAGAGAAAGGGAATATTGATTTAGAACATTCAGTATTGGTTAACATTGTATCACCAATCCAATTTGCCAAAAAAATTAAAAGAAATATGTTTAATAATAATGTTGATTATAAAGTGATTTTGAGGATAAATTGTGAAGGCTCTGAAGACGAAATAATTTATGCTTTTAAAGAAGTTTTCGGTGATAATTTTTCAGAAGTTTTTGGATCGCTTAAAGATGTAAAGGGAGTAAAAGGTGAAAAAGCTTATAATGATTTAGTAAATTTTATGACAAGTTCAAAAATCCATTTTACTGATTTTTCAAGCTCGGTATTGTCTTGGCCTAATGCATTTTCTAGAATTAATAATATTTCAAATAGTATATAATTATTATTAATTTGATTAGTGGGGTTTTAAGATGAGTAAATTAATAAAGAATTTAAAGCCTAAAAAAATTTATGTAGCGGGTCATAGAGGAATGGTAGGTTCGTCAATAGTTAGAAATTTGATGGATCGAGGGGAAACCAATATAATTACCAGAAATCATAAAGATTTAGATTTAATTGACCAGAGAGCAGTAAAAAATTTTTTTGCAAAAGAACAACCTGATCAAGTTTATATTGCTGCAGCTAGAGTTGGAGGTATCTATGCAAATAAAACATATCCAGCAGAATTTATTTATCAAAATTTATTAATAGCTTCAAACATCATAGATGCTGCGTTTAGAAATAATGTTAAAAAATTAATGTTTCTTGGTTCCAGTTGTATATACCCTAAGTACGCTCCACAGCCAATGAATGAAAATGTACTTCTTTCTGGGAAACTAGAACCTACTAATGAGCCTTATGCAGTTGCAAAAATAGCATCAATAAAATTAATTGAAAGTTATAATAGGCAATACAGTAAAAAGTTTTTAATCGATTATAGATCAGTTATGCCAACAAATCTTTATGGACCTGGAGATAATTATTCAAAAAAAAATTCACATGTTTTGCCTTCTTTAATAAGAAAATTTCATGAGGCAAA
>CAYYMX010000086.1:0-5531 GCA_964473045.1 uncultured Alphaproteobacteria bacterium
ATGAACTTCCGTATGTTTTTAATTTTACCGAAAATGTAAGTGATTACCTGAGTAAGAGTTTTAGATCTGATGTGATGTCAAGTATGAGATATACAAAGGCAGTAGGGGGGAACGGTACCGAACAATTTTTTGTTGTTGGAGATGGAACAAATACTGCCATTTGGATGTGGGATGATCTATCACAAGGGTATGGTGTAAGTACGAATGAATTAACTTATATTACCAAACAACAGAAATTTAAAAAAGATACATTGACTGGTTCAGAAATTGTTTTTGGTTCACTTAGTTAGGGTTTTTTATTTTTTAAGTTTAATGGTTTATAGTTAGTTAATATTTAAAGAAAAATGAAATACTGGTTTTATATACTTAGGAATAGTAATACGTTTGGTTTTTTAATTGTTCTTACATTACTAATAACTTTAATGGGCTTGTTAAGTCCAATTTTCATTATACATATTTTTAATCGTTATATTGCTTTTGGTTTGCAAGGAACGCTTGTTTTTTTGCTAGTTGGGGCATTGAGTGTAGCTATATTTGAATTCATTTTTAGAAATTTAAGAAATAATATTTTTAATAAAATATTGATGAATCCAACAAAAATAACAAAACTTGATCTTATGAAAAAGTTTTTAGATTTTGAATTAAAGAATAATGTTAAAAAAAACTTTATAGAAATTATTGATTTTAATAACAACTTTTTTAAATTTTTGTCACCAAGAAATCAATCTAATCTTTTTGATTCTTTATTTGTTTTTCTAATTATTGTTGTGCTTTTCTTTTTGAACTTTATTTTAGCGAGTCTATTTATAATCATTGTTTCCCTATACATACTTCTGCAAAATAGAATAATTCTGAATAAAAATAATTTTTTACAAAACTCAACTATTTTGCCTAAAGATAGATTGATAATTAAAGAGATTGGTTCAAATCAAGAATTACTTAAATCTTCTTTGGCTTATAGTTATGCAGGCTTTTACGTGGACAACTATTTTGCAAAAAAACTATTTGTTGATTCAATGTTATCTTCATTCGAAACTCATCAGCACTCCATTAGTAATTTTTTTGTGCTTCTTTCATCAATTATTCTTATTGGTACTGGTAGTATTTTTGTGGTTATGGGTGAATTAACAATTGGTAGCCTAATAGGTTTTAATATTTTTTCATCAAGGGCTATAGGAATAATTACTTCTGCTCACAATTCATATTTTAGTTTAAAAAAAATTGATGAATATTTTGAAGATTGCAAAAAATATTTTGATGGTTCAAAAAATCGTAGTGTTGGAATGCAATTAAGTAAGATTGAAGGTTATATTGAATTGAAGAATATTGATTTTTCTTATGATGAAAAGAGAAATTTTCTACTAAGAAATTTTTCAGTAGTCTTTCGTAAGTCAAAAATCAATCTTGTTTATGGATCTAATGGATCCGGTAAAACTACTTTGGCAAAATTATTGTTGGGACTTTTATACCCAAGTTCTGGTGAGATTTTAATAGATAAAACTAATCTGGAAAAACTTTCACTGCAATGGTATAGAAAGAATATTGCTTATATCCCACAAAATCCAGAGATAATAAGTTCTTCAATAATGGATAACATTTTAATTTCAAATCCAAAATTAAATGAGCAAGAAGTAAGCAGGCTTCTTCAAAACGTTGGTTTAGATAAAGAATTGAAAAACTCTAATTTAACTATTACTGACCCAGTGGAGAACAAAATTTCTCAGGGAGTTCTTAAAAGAATTCATATTGCACGAGCATTGGCGCAAAATCCTCAAATTTTTCTTTTTGATGACCCTTTTCTCAATCTAGATAGAGAAGGAAAAGAAATTGTTTTAAAATTATTATCTTCTTTAAGAAGAGCAAATAAAACGATTATTTGTTTTTCTGAGGATAAAGAGCTCTTTGATATATCAGATGAGAAAGTTGAAATAGGTAGTTGGTAATATGAATAAAGATTGGATAAATTGGGAATTTAAAATTGATGATATTCGAAAGCAAGAGTCTTTTGTTAATAAAAAGTTTAAGTTATTAATATTTCTTTTCATTTTAGTTTTTTTTGTCCTAGTAAATTTAAATATAATAGAAGTTTTAAGTTTAGCTGATGGTAAAATAATTCCTCAGGGTAGAATAAAATATGTGCAACATTTAGAGGGAGGGATTGTAGAAGAAATTTTAATAAAAGAAGGTGAGAAGGTTGAAATTAATCAGCCCTTAGTTATTTTATCTAAAAAAAAGGCTTCTTCTGAATTTGAGGAAATTAATACTAGATTAAAATCAATCGAACTTTCAATTTTACGAGTTAATTCTGAAAAAAAATCTCTTAATAAAATAGAAATACCTAAAGATAAAAGAAAACTTTTTGAAAAAGAAGCCATTAATTTTGAGAATGAATTATTAAAAAGTAGAAAAAATAGTATCAATTCTGAGAGAAAGTCAAAGCAATCAAGTATTGATCAAGCCACCAAAAATTTAAAAAATTTAAAAAAAAGATTAAAGATTGTTAAAGAGCAGGAGTCAATTAGTCAAAAGTTGTTGGAGGCGGAAGCAACTAATAGGTTAAGACATCTAGAACTTTTAAGGGAACTATCTAACGTTGAAGCTAAGATTGATGAACAAGAATCCATTATAGCATTAAGCAAAAATGATTTAGAGAAAGTTAATTTTAACTATAATGAGCAATTAAACAAAGAATTATTTGATTTAAAAAAAGAAAAAGCTGAATTAAACAAAAGAATTCAAAAATATTCTGATAGTCTGAATAGAACCATTTTAAAAAGTCCTGTTTCTGGGATAGTAAAGTTAATTTCAGTTAATTCAAAAGGTGCAATTGTTGCTCCAGGAGTTACTGTAGTCGAAATCGTACCTGAGGATGAAAAATTAATAGTTGAGGCAAAACTTCCATTGTCTGAAATTGGTTATGTTTCGCCTGGGCTTGACGCAAAGATTAGATTAAACACACAAGAAGGTTCAAGATATAGACCATTAAAAGGTAAAGTTATATTTGTTGGAGCTGATAGAATCTCAAGCAATTCAGTTGAAGAAAGTTATTATTTGGTTAAAGTTGCAACGATAGAGACTTCTTTTTCAAAAAAAAATGAAAATTTTAGACTTTATTCCGGAGTTCCTGTTTCTGTTGGGATAGTTATTGGAAAAAGAAGCTTTATTGACTATTTTTTAACACCATTTAAGTCAAATATTTTATTTGCTCTTTCTGAAAGATAATTAAATACTGGCTTTCATAATCGTGTCGTATTTGTAAATGACAGCTTGATTGTTTGATGATAATTTTAAAAAACTATGTAACTCATCAAATACGTAATTACCTTTATTTTCTTTTACTATCATTGTTAGTACTTCAGCTTCACTTGCATCTCCAAATTGCTGAATATCAAAAATATCTGTTGCTCTTCCATTTGCTACAACTACAGAAAAAACATTTTTGTCCTGCGAGAATTTTTTCATTATCTGCTGCCCCAGACCTTTTTTTATAATTCCACCAATTTCAACAAATTTAGACATTATTTATCACTACTTGCACGTTTAAGCACATCCTTTGGGATATGTGTGGCTACTCTGTCTAATTTAACCATCCACATGATTCCTTTTCCAGGAGTGTCTAGATCACCAGCTAAATACATTGATTCAAAAATTCTATTAGACTGTTCTTTTGACACTATTATTCTAATAACTTCTTTTTGTTCATCAATTGTTACACCGATAAGTCCCATTCTGTCTCTAACACCAGTTCCTCTGGCGTAGTTGATTGTAGCACCTTGAGCCCCAACGGTTGTTGCTGCTTTAACAATTTTATCTGCAATGCCATTTTGAACGACGCATGTTATTAAATAAACATCAGTTAAATAAGTAATTTCTCTAGCCATAATAATCTTCCTTTATTTTGTTTTTTGTTTAATTTGAATATATAGTCCCATAAGTAAGACTGCCATGATTGGGCAGATACTTGCCATTGACAAGATACCAAAACCTTCTGTAGCATTCACCGCATTTCCAAGACCTAAGCCCATAGCAAGAACTAATGGAACAGTAACAGGTCCGGTTGTTACGCCAGCACTATCCCAGGCTACATTTACGAATTCTTCTGTAGAAAAGTATGTCAAGACTACTGCTAGGAGGTAAAGTGGTATTAAGACAGTAGCAAGATCAAATCCAAAAACTATTTTTCCTACTCCAAGAGCAATACCAAATGCAACTCCTCCAGCAACACTATACATTAGCATTGATTTCTTAAACGCACCGTTTGTTAAGTCTTGGACAGTTAGACCTAGTGCGTTTAGTGCTGGCTCTGCTAGAGTCGCACCAAAGCCTAATAACCACGCAAATAAAATAACTATGCTTAAACCTAACATTTCACTATAAATTGGCGATACTTCACTAATAGGAACTTCCATAAATGCAGCAGGAAGATTTGTGCCTGCCTGACCACCGATTGCTCCTAAGCCATATGTTAGGCCAATATTAAATACACACATACCTATAATTGATAAAGATAGTCCATAAGTTGTCACTAAATTGTTCGGAAGTCTTGATTTTAAAATTACAAAAAGTACTACCATTAGAAAGATTACTAAAGGCAAGATAGCTCTGACTCCTCCTATAATTTCAACAAAAGGTGTTTGGCTCCATCTAGAAACCTCTGCACTTGAAATGTTTTCTGATGATATTGAAGCTAAGGCGATAATTTCATCAGCCGAGATAACTTGGGAGACATAAATAGCTAGGGATAAAACTGCAATAATCGGGAATAATGAAGCCATGGTTACAACACCAAAACCTGACAATGATGAATCACCTTTACCAGCTGAAGCTGCTATACCGATTCCTAATGATAAAACTAATGGAACAGTAACAGGTCCGGTTGTGACTGCACCACAATCCCAAGCAAGTCCAAGAATTGTTCTTAGATCTGGGTTGCTCCATACATACATCGTTAAAAGTATGGTTGGTGTAAGTGCGAGATAAATTAAAGGTTTCAAAGACCATCCTTTAACAAACCTTATTGTTCCTATAATAGCGGCTAATCCAACTCCAGCACCTACCATTACAACCAATGTCTCACTTCTATTGTTTAAAATTTCATATAAATACGGTGCGTCTTGGGGATTAATTGAGGCACCAAAAGCTTTTAAAGCGCCTATAGCTGGCTCAGCGTAAGTTACACCAACTCCCAATATACCAATGATTGTTAGCACTACTGGCATAGAGGCTTTTTTTGGAAGAGTATCTCCAATTATGTTTCCAAACGGCATTAAACCAACTTTTAGACCTTCCATAAAAATTGCTAAACCAATAATTACCGCAACTAATCCCATAGAAATTATTGTTGCTGAAGCAATAGGTTGTCTTAATATTAGCAATTGAAAAAGGAATAAATATGCGGCTAGGGGAACCACAGCTTTTATCTGATCCATAATTCTTACATATGTATATGGAGCAAGAAGAGATAATGCTTTAAGAGGGCTAACCTTAATCTTTTCAGGAGCAAGCGAATCAGGATTCCCCTTTATTGGTTT
>CAYYMX010000087.1:0-5308 GCA_964473045.1 uncultured Alphaproteobacteria bacterium
TAATAAATTTTTTAAAGTTTTTTTGGGAAATTGTTTATCTAGAGAATATATTTTTGGTGAATGTTTTGCTAATCCATTTGCCAAACTATAACCTATGCCTTTCCCGGCTCCAGTTATGATTATTACTTTTTCTCTTATTGAAAAAAAATTTTTCACAATATGTTAATAAATATTAAATACTATCTAAATCCCCAGTTAAGCGTCTCGAATTATTTTCAATAAAGTCTGACCGTTTTACTGTATCTTCATCTTGAGCAGATCTAAAAAACTTTTTTACATAGACTCTAGATAAAGTTCTGCTTATGCCTTCGAGGGTTATTCCAAACAAATTTTTATAAAATTTCATTTGCTCAATTTGAAATTGATTGAGGTTAAAATTCAAAACCGTATCTGTCTTATATTTAAATTTTTTTATATTAATTGAATCTGTAATCAAATTTATCATTAACATAAATTTAGAAATATCAAATTTAAACTTTCTTTTAACAGAAGGTTCTCCTTTGAAAATACCTTGCACCTGACATTTTTTATAGCTAATTAAATCTTCTACAAATTCAGCAATATCTGATTTATCTTTTAATTTTTCAATCAGTATTTGTTTTGTGGCAAACATTGCAATGCTGCTGATATTTTCTAAATCTAAAGTATAAGACCTGGATTTATATTTAAAAATTAAATTGCTGCCTAATTCTCCTTCTATAAACTTGCTAATATTTTCAGAATTCTGCGTAAATTTTCTTAACTTATCACTACTCGTCCATAATTCTTTTTCCGAATCATTTAGAAAATCATCTAATAGTCTATTGAATTCTTTGAATTGGGTTTTGTTTGAGTTCTCATAAATTTTTCTAAGCCAATCCCAAACCGAAATATTTAACTTTCGCAATAAAAAGAGCACTTCTTCAAAAATTCCGTCATTAAAAAAAATTTGTATTATAAGATTCATCTTTCTACACTCCAAATAATCATAAAAACTCAAAGAGCTATTTGCCACACAAACCTCTTCAATTTCTGCTACGCTAACTCTTTTACCCAAAATTTCATAAGTTCCATAACATCTAGGAACAACTCTAAATTTGGTTTTCATTTTATATTTTTCTTTCGATGCCTCTGACCCAAGTTCGGTACCAGGCAAAATCATAAGTTGATACATTGCAATACTTGTAAAAGCACTATCGACTAAAGTTTTGAGGGTAAAAAAATGTTTCTCCGTAGTATCTCCCGGCAACCCTAAAATAACTTCGCTAAATGCATGGGTTCCAATTTTTGATGACTGCAATGCCATGTCTACAATTTGGGCTGAAGATATATTTTTTCTACTAACATTTTCTAAGATTTCTGGATCTAGGCTCTGAACAGATCCGGTAATTTTCATTGCTCCGTTAACAATTTTTGCCGCTTCTAAAATCCTGTCTTGTTTGTTTTTTCCTGTTGTTACGCTAATATATTTTGGATATCCGGTTTTTCTTTGTTCCTGAGCAAGAGCTTTGCAAGTATTTAGGTCCTCTTTATACATTCCAAAGTTCGAGTCTGCGATATAAAAATCAGTTCTCTTTTTGCTAGTTTCAAGATTGTTCATTTTTTTTGATATATATGAGATTTCACCTGCAATAACTTCCCTCGACTTTGCTTTAACCTTGGTCCAATAACCTTGGCCTTCTGTACAAAAAGTACATGTAAAGGGACATCCTCTATTTGTTTGAATTATGGGCAATAATTTACCATCCATGAAACTATCTAATTTTCCAGAAAGATATGGAGATGGAATTTCTGTTAAATCTGTAATTCTTTCTATTTTTTTATGATGATAAAAATTTCCTTTATTAATAAAAACTAAATTGGGAACATTTGATATAACATCTATATTACTTTTATTTATTAATTCTGAAACTAACCTGTAAAACGCATGTTCTCCCTCTTTAACAATATAATAATCAATCCATGGTCTTTTTTTGAGATATTCAAACTGTTCTTGCTTGACAGATGAAAAGTTGGGTCCTCCAGCTACTGTAACAATCTTTGGAAAAGCTTCTTTAATTCTTTTCATAAACACATCGCTTAAAGAAGTGTTCCACATATAACTTGAAAAACCTATAACATCAGGTTGTTCCTTTTCTAATTCTTTTGATAAATCCTCGGGAAATTTAAAAATTTTAGTTTTAGGAATTTGAGGTATTTTTTTTTCTAAATATTCAGCAATCATGCCAATTGCGGCAGGTACTGTATCTGAAGCAATCGATTGTTGTGTATATGTTAAGTCGCAAATCCAAACATTCATGATAAAAAGATACTTAGCTCAACGTAGATACTAGACCAATTATTAATTAATTTAAACATTATTATCTTAAACTCTCTCCCATATTTGATTAAATGCCGATTTCAATTTCGGTTGCTCCATTAAATCAAAATATTTATTTTCCACTAACTTAAAGCCTGCCCCTATTAAGTATTTCTTTGTATTTTCCTCTTGCAGAGTAAAACTATTATCAATTTCCACAAGAACGCTTTTTGTTTTTTTTAAAATTTGATTTCCGCCTTCTAAAATTAGATGTTCTATACCGTCAACATCCATTTTGATATAGTCGGGTTGTTTTATTTTTAAAACATTGACACAATCGTTCATAGATAACCCCAACATTTTATAATTAAATTTCTTTTTTGATTTAAAGTCATCATGTTTACAATCTTCTCCAAAAGTAGATAACGACGCTCCCCAATCTACTGAGGTCATCTTAAACTCCGTCTCTTTCAATTTATCTGTTAAAGGAAAAGGAACAATTGTAACATTGTTAGATAATTAATTTAGAAATATATTTTTCGTTAGTATTTCCAAATTAAAAACAGATGGTTCAAATGCATAAACGTTACAATTTTTTAGTTTTGCTGCATAACAACTATATATTCCAATATTTGCGCCAATATCCCAAAAAATACTATTTTGATTAAATTTTTCGATCCAGCCTAAAGTTTCGGGTTCTTTGGATGCAAAAGTATCTATCCTAAATTTATTTAATCGGTTTGGAGAGTAAAATGTTAATTTAATATTTTTGTAATTTATATTTCTCTTTTGTTCAAAAATATACTTCGCTAGATACTCTGTAAGATAACGACCCACTCTATTTGTACTTGCAATTGTTACAAAATTTTTTACAATTTTCTTAATTATAATTTTAAATATTTTTTTTATTTAGGTAGGTAGTGCCTGGAGCAAGATTTTTTCTTAAAAAGGTATTTGCGCTAATCACACAACCATTGCCAATTTTAACTTCTTCTCTAACGACGCTCCCGCTGCCAATAAAACTTCCCTGACCCAAAGACACTTTACCATTTAAAGTTGCCCCTGTAGATACATGGCAGTGATCTGCAATAATAACGTCATGTTCAACAATGCAACTAGTATTTATAATACAGTTTTTCCCAATAATTGCGTTCGCATTAACAACTGCTCCATGCATAATTATTGTTCCTTTTCCAATTTTTGCTCGAGGAGACACATAAGCGTGCGGAGATGTAATAATTGGCATTTTAAATCCAGCTTCGATAGCTTTTTTGTATAAATTAATACGTATTTTTGAAGTTTTGATTTGACCAACACTTATAAAAGCATATTTAATTTTTTTTGATATTTTCTTTAATTCTTTATCTGTGCCTAATACAGGATAACCAAATACTGTAGATGCTAGTTTTTCTTTTTTTACAATTAAACCCACAATACTATATTTATCACATTGTTCTATAACATCTATGCTCGCATGAGCATGGCCTCCCGCACCAATTATTATTATTTTTTTCACGACGTATTATTGTTTATTTTCAATTAACTGATCTTCAAAATCTTTAAGAATTTTTTTTTACTCTTTGCAAAATGCTTTCAATTAATGGAGATCCCTCAAGATCACTGATTACTTTATTTGGAAATCTTGTAGAATTCATTCTAGCTTGTATTATCAAAACCAACTGTTTCTTGGACATACTTTGTTGTTTGATTAAAGAATTACCATATCGTTCTTCCTCCATCCACAACAAGGTTGTGACCTGTCACATAAGATGAAGCATTCGAACATAGATAAATTATTGCACCATTTAACTCGTCAGATTTTGCCATTCTTCCTAAAGGTATTCTTTCTGATAGCTGTTTAACAAATTGTTTGTCTTGTTTTTGTTTGTTAACGCCAGTTGGAGAGACGCAATTAACTCTAATTCCCTTTTTTGCCCAGTAGGTAGCTAGATATTTTGTCATAGAAATAATTCCCGCTTTTGCAACTGAGTAAGAAATTGGCGTATTAAAATTTACACCCTTATAATTAATTTTTTTGTTCGGTTCATAAATTCTATGATCGGGCGATATAATACCATAGTCAGATGCAATATTTATAATAGAACCTTTTTTTCTTTTTAGCATATGTTTTGCAACGGATTTTGTTACAATAAAGGTGCTTGATAAATTTTCATTAAGAGTTTTTTGCCAAAGCTTAAAGTTATAATTTTCAAATTTTTCGAAAAAATTATAATTTGTGTTAAGCATTGCTTCACCCGTGAAACCTGCAGCATTAATTAAACAATCAATCCTTCTGTATTTTTTTATAACTAAGTTAATTGCTGCATTGACTTTAATTTCATCATTTAGATCAACTAAAAAAAAGGAACCTTTTTTTCTTTTTTTTGTAAATTTTTTTTTTAAAATTTCTAGCGATGTTATATTTTTATCTAAAATTACAGGTATTGCGCCTGTATCTGACAACGAAAATGAGAATTCTGAACCCAAAAAGCCGGAACCACCAGTGATAACAACAATTTTATTTTTTAGGTTAAATAGCTGTTTTTTCATATTAAAGTTTATTTTCACTTAACCAATTTTCTAAATTCTTAAGTATTTTTTTTTTAATATTTGTTTTTTCACTTACAAAATAAATTGTTTTGTTAAGTTTTTTTATTTTCTCTTCTAATTTAGTGGAATCTGAAAATAAAATTGATTTACTTTTTTGGTACAATTCCTGAAAGTTATAACATATTAATTCAGAAGATAAATAATTTGGAAAAACTACAACAAGTTTCTTCATATTATGAGTGTACTCATGAAATAAAACTGGAATTTCTTTGGCCAAACATTCGTCTGCAATGGATGTATGCTTAGCTATAACTAGATCTGCATTAGCACAAAGCCTGTAGGAATAATAAGAATCTTTGTAATTGGTAGATATAATTATGTTTTCTGAGTTGTTTATTTTGTCTATAACATCTTTAAAAAAACTATTGGTAGACCAACCTAAGGATTTAAATCTAAATAT
This sequence comes from uncultured Alphaproteobacteria bacterium, assembly GCA_964473045.1. GTDB lineage: Bacteria > Pseudomonadota > Alphaproteobacteria > Methylaequorales > Methylaequoraceae > CAYYMX01. The sequence goes on from CAYYMX010000087.1 coordinate 5,289, forward strand.
TACAAAGGTGTTATCTAAGT
>CAYYMX010000088.1:0-3916 GCA_964473045.1 uncultured Alphaproteobacteria bacterium
ACATAAATTTGGAGTAAAACAAAGAGTAAATTTATTAGAAAAGTCTTTAGATTCACATACTCTAGTAATGTCAGCAACTCCAATACCAAGAAGTTTGTCCTTTGTTATGTATGGAGAAGTCTCCATTTCAAATATAAAAACAAAACCAGAAGGCAGAAAAAAAGTGGTAACATCAATTATAAGTAATAGCAGATTTTCTGAACTCTTAGCTGGAATTAAAAGAAAATTAAGTAAAAATGAACAGGTTTTTTGGATTTTACCCTATATAGGAGATGAGGTTGAACAAAATACTTATGAGACCGTACTATCTAGATTTAATTTTTTAAATAAGAAATTCAAAAATATTACTACATTAGTTCATAGCAAGATGTCGAAAGAAGAAATAGAGAAAAATATGAATGATTTTAAAAGAAAAAAGAAAATGATAATGGTTGCAACAACAGTTATAGAAGTTGGGATAAATATCCCTGGAGCAAGTTTGATGATAATTGAATCTGCAGATAGATTTGGTCTTGCACAGCTTCATCAATTAAGAGGAAGAATCTCAAGAAATAAATTAACGTCACATTGTGTTTTAATTCATAACTTTAATCTTTCTAAAACATCTAGAAATAGATTATTAATTCTAAAAAACTCTGATGATGGATTTGAAATAGCAGAAAAAGATCTCCTATTAAGAGGTACCGGAGATATACTGGGTACAAATCAAACAGGCTTACCTAATTGGAAGTTCTTTGAACCTTTACATGATTACGAATTAATAGAATTAGTTAAAAAAAATTGTGAAATTTTATTAAAGGATTTCAGTTCAAATAAGAAAAAAATCAATTTTTTAATTAATGTTTTCTTTAAAGATAAAAACCTTAAGAATTATCTTTCCGCTTAGTATCTAATTGAATTATTCCAGCAGAAACAATTGTTTTAATAGCATCATCAACATTTACATCTAAATATTTTAAATCCTTATATGGTACCAGTAATAGAAAACCAGAGGTTGGGTTGGGTGTTGTTGGTATAAAAACGTTGATAAGTTTAGTCTTCATTTTTTTTTTAATTTCACCATCTACTTCACCTGTTGTAAATCCTATTACCCATAAACCTTTTCTAGGGTACTCAAGCATAACAGCATCTCTAAATGCATTAGAATTACTTTTAAGAACAGTTTCTAATATTTGTTTAGTAGTTTTATAAAAAACTTTAACTAATGGAATTCGTTGAATTATTTCTTCAGTTTGTTTAACTATCCAAGAACCAAAAAAATTAGCTGTAATAAAACCAATTATAACTAGAAAAGTAATTAGTACTATTAGACCTAAGCCAGGTACATCTCTTGGCAAATAATAGTTTGGATTAATATAATAAGGAATTAGTGGAGTTATCCAACTATCAAACATTTTGACAAGAGTTTTAACTACCCAAAATGTTACAAATACAGGTGCGGCAACCAAAACACCTGTAAAAAAATAATTCTTAATCTTTTTAAACATTTCTAAATAAATAAGGTTTTTTATATGGCACGCCCGATGAGATTCGAACTCATGACAACTCCCTTAAAAGGGGAGTGCTCTACCAACTGAGCTACGGGCGCATCATTTAACTATAGGATATAATGAAATTATTTCAGATTAACAACAAGAAATTTATTTATTTTTTAACTCTCATTGAAATAATTTTAGTTGGATTACTTAAAACTTGACCATTTTCTCCCCTGCCCTCAGAAATTCTATCAATTAGATTCATTCCTTCTGTAACTTTCCCCCAGGCAGTATATTTACCATCAAGAAATGGATGAGTATCATAACAAATGAAAAATTGACTATCAGCAGAATTTGGATCTGAACTTCTTGCCATAGAAACTATTCCTCTTTTATGTTTTATATCATTAAATTCAGCTTCTATATTTTTACCACTACCACCAGTTCCATTTCCATTAGGATCACCACCTTGTGCCATAAATCCAGAAATCACTCTATGAAAAGTTAAGCCATCATAAAAACCACTATTACTAAGTTCTATAATTCTTTTAACAGTTTTGGGAGCTTTTTCTGGATTAGTTTGTATTTTCACTAGACCTGTTTCAAGCACCATATAAATCATTGGACTTTCATTAGCTTTTAATTGTGTGAAAAAAACTAAGCAAAAAAATATAAAGATGTGAGATATTTTTTTTAAATAATTTTCCATTTATTTTTTTTCCTTCATTTTTTTATTAAACCTTTTTAAAACATTTTTTGGAACAAAACTATCAATTTTTCCATCATGAAAGAAGATTTCTTTAACAAATCTTGCTGAAGTTAGTTGAAGATTCTCAGAAGCCATTAAAAAAATTGTTTCTATTTCTGGTGCTAATTTTGAGTTCATTCCAGCCATCTGAAATTCATATTCAAAATCCGCAACAGCTCTCAGTCCTCTAATAATAACTTTTGCTCCTTCTTTTTGTGCATGATCAACAAGAAGTTTGTCAAATCCAACTACTTCTACTGTACAATTTTTAATTTCTATTTCACTTAATGATTCTTCAATCATTCTTATTCTTTCACTAATTTTAAAAAATGGTTTTTTGTGAATATTTTCCGCCACACTTATTACTAATTTATTAACTATATGGGTTGCTCTAAATATTATATCTAGATGACCGTATGTTACTGGATCAAAAGTTCCTGGATATATTCCCGTTACAAGGCTACTATTATTCATTTTTTTAAACTTTAACCTTTGGTATATCACACCATCTGCTAGTATAGCAAGGTGAACAGTAATCCGATTTCATTGACCATTTCATTTTTTTTTTTCCTTCCATACCTCTTCTTAAGTAAAAAAAACCACTCTGGTCTGATGATAATCTTAACTTTCCATCACCAAATTTTCTATTAACTTTATGTATGATTATCATCAAGTCTTTATCTATTTTTTTTTTTCTTGCATTAGAATCAATAGTTTTATTTATAAATAATGATCTTTGCACTTGATTATCTTTGCAAAGATCAGAGAGTATAATGCCTACTTTACTATATAGAAAATATTGCTTATAGATTCTTTTAAGTAATAAGTCTGATACTTTCCATATAGTACTTAAATCAGTTGTGGCTTCAGTAAATAAATATGAATCAGTATTTTTATACTTTTTTTTATCATAAATTGAAGTTTGCAGAAAAACACTTACAGACTTACATAATAATCTATAACTTATCATTTTTTGCACAGCCTTTTGCACGTAAACAATTAATGCATTTTTTATCTCTTTATAAGAAATAAGTTTATTGCCAAATGACCTGGATACACATATTGATTTCTTAGTTACTAAGATTGGCTTAACTTTATGACATAAAATACCTCTAAGTTCTAAGATTATTCTGTGTAGAACCACACCTTTTCTTTGCCTAATAAAATCTTCATTAATTTTACTAAGTTGCAATCCATTTATTACCTCAATTTTGTTTAGAAACCTTGATAATCCTTTACCTATGCCCCAAATATTTTCAATATTAGTTTTTTCTAAAATATATGTTAATTTTTCTTTGGAATTTATTTGTAAGACATTTTTATATTCAAATTTTAGATCAGGATAATCATTTTTTTTTTTTATAACCCTATTGGCAATTTTAGAAAGTGTTTTTGTTTTGGCTATTCCTATACTTACTGGAATCCCAGTCCACTTTAATATTTTGGAAGCTAGGTTGTTACAAAATATTTCTTTTCTATTAATTCCATCTAAACTAAAAAAGGCCTCATCTATTGAATACACCTCGATATTAAAACAATTTTTTTTTTAAATTTTCATTATTCTATCTGAAATATCCCCATAAAATGAATAATTGGAGGATAATACTTTAATTTTCCATTTTTTTACTAAATCTTTAATTTTAAAAAATGGTTCTCCCATTTTTATCCCTATTTTTTTTGCTTCATTTGATCT
>CAYYMX010000088.1:3934-5286 GCA_964473045.1 uncultured Alphaproteobacteria bacterium
CAACCATCATTGTTTGAAAGTATAATAACAGGCTTATTCAGAAGTTTTGGATTAAATAATCTTTCACAAGAAACATAAAAATTATTACAATCCAAAAGACCAATCATATTAATCTTCTAGGCGATGTATAACGTAAGTAACTACTCCCCAAATTTGCACATCAAAATCGGAATTTAATTTTATATCGGAATAATTAGGGTTTTCAGACTTTAAAATATAAGTACCAGATTTACCATCTCTAAATAATCTTTTAACAACTAATTCACCATTTACTGCAACAATAATGATTGATTGATTTACTGGATTCAAACTTTTATCCACAACAAGTATATCATTATTAAATATACCTATCTTTGTCATCGAATTGCCAGATACTCTGGTAAAAAATGTAGCCTCAGAATTTCTAATTAAATATTTATTGAGATCTAAATCTTCTTCGATATAATTTTCAGCTGGTGATGGAAATCCCGCATTAACTTTTATAGTTTTGACCATAGTTTCTTTAAAAAAAATCTCTCATAATTATTTATTATAAGAACAAAAATAGAACATACAAGATTAATTATTTATTTTTAAATAACTAATTATTTCCGAGGAAATACTACAAAATCTTTTTTTTATTCAAAGAACTTATATTTATAATAAGGCAAGAATTTGATATAGTAGTGTTTAATATACTAAAGTTATAAAATAGAAAATGATTCCATTATATGATGATAATCCAACAAAAAATACAAGCTATATAAGACTCATAATTTTAATAACATGCTTATTAGTATTTTTAACACAACAAACTTCAGATAATAATAATCAATTAATCTTTTTTTACGGTTTTAAACCAGCTTCATTTTTTTATGATTACAATAAACCAACATTCATACCAATTTTAACAATTTTTACATCAATGTTTATGCATGGAGGGTGGATGCACTTTCTTGGTAATATGCTTTATTTATGGATTTTTGCTGACAACGTTGAAGACATAATGGGAAGAAAAAAGTTTTTTTTCTTTTACTTAAGTTCTGGGGTTTTTGCAGCAATTTTACAAGCCTCAATCAATATAGAATCAACCATACCAATGGTTGGAGCATCTGGGGCTATTGCTGGAATATTAGGTTCATATTTGTACGTATACCCTAAGGCAAAAATCTTAGTTCTTATACCATTTATAATTTTTTTTACAATTAGGATACCAGCCTACATATTACTAGTATTTTGGTTTTTTTTACAGTTTTACAATTTTGGGTTAAGTGGAGGTATATCTTCTGTAGCTTGGCTTGCTCACATTGGTGGTTTTATTTTTGGCTACTTTTATTCAGTTTTAACTATAAAAAAAAAGAAAAAAGGAAAAT
>CAYYMX010000089.1:0-5180 GCA_964473045.1 uncultured Alphaproteobacteria bacterium
ATAAAATCATTGGAAGTTAAAAGAATTGGTAAAACATAAAAAGGGAGAATGCTCAGAAAAAAATTAAAATTGTTTAATTTTAAAAAACTTTTAAAAAACTTCAAAAATTTTGTTGCAAATAGTCTTATTGCAAAAGATAGTAAGATTATTAAAGAGGAAAAAATAATAGAAACTCTTAAATCAATTTCAGGAAAAAAAAAAATTGAAAGATAAGTAATAATTGAAAAATTAATAGCTAGATCTAAACCATCAAGGATAGAAATAGTGTCATTATAACTAAAATTAAAAAACGTTTTATCTCTTTGGGGCAAACTCATAATTGACTGAAAAAAATTATAATAATTTGATAAAATTTATAATATCATTTATTTTTTCATTTTTACTTTCTTTTTTTATAAAAAATAAAATTTTTGCATCAGGCGTTAATTTGATTCTTTTAGGGTTTAATTTTGCCAATTCAATGATTTTTTCTAAATTCTTAATCCTATTATTCTTAAAAGTAATTACAAAACCTTTGTTTCCAAGATCAATTTTTTTTACAAAATGTTTTTTTGCAAGAATTTTTATTTTGATTATTTTGAATAAGTTTTTTAAAGAATTTGGAGCATTTCCAAATCGATCTTCGAGATTATTAAAAGTATCTTTTAGCTCAGTAAAGTTTTCTATTCCAGATATTTTTCTATATATTTGCAATCTAAGGTCAAGTTCTGGAATATAATCTTCTGGAATATTTATAGAAAATCCTAAATTTATCAATGGAGACCAATCTTCCTCTAATTTTGTCTGATTCTTTATCTCATTCACTGATTCATTGACCATTTTATAATAAAGTTCTACACCAACTTCTTTAATATGCCCAGATTGCTCAGCACCAATCAAATTCCCTGCACCTCTTATATCTAAATCACTAGCTGCAATAGAAAAACCAGCTCCAAGTGAATTAATTCGTGAAATAATTTCCAATTTCTTTACGGTATCTTTTTTTAAGTTCTCAATATTATCTAAAATAAGGTATGCATAAGCTTGTTTAGAAGATCTCCCTACTCTTCCTCTTAGTTGATATAATTGAGCCAATCCAAAAAGATAAGGTTTCTCAATAATAATAGTATTAACATTTGAAATATCTAAACCCGATTCAATTACTGCAGTTGTAAATAAAATCTGGATTTTGTTATTTGAAAAATCTTCATATATTCTTTCAATTTCATTTGCTTTTAATCTCCCATGAAGTAATGAAAATGAATAATTAGGTACAATTTTTAAAACCTTTTTTTTAATTTCTTCTAAATCAGCAATTCTTGGTGCCACATAAAAAACTTGTCCATTTCTATCTATTTCACTTGAAATAATCTTTTTTAGTGAATTTTGATCAAATAACATTAAATGAGTTTTAATATTTAGTCTTTCTAGTGGAGGTGTTTTAATTAAACTAATATCTTTAAGTTTAAATAATGAAGACTGTAAAGTTCTGGGTATAGGAGTCGCACTAAGTGTAAGAACATGAACATTTGGTTTGAACTGTTTAAGTCTTTCTTTTTGTTCAACTCCAAAACTTTGTTCCTCATCAATAATAATTAGACCTAAATTTTTAAAAAAAATTTTTTTAGAAAGAATTGCATGAGTCCCTATTAGAATGTTAGTTTTACCTAACTTTAGATTTTCTATTATATTTTTTTTTTGGGAAATAGATTCTAATCTAGACAGTTTATCAATTTTAACATCAAATTTTTTAAAACGGTTTAAAAAATTTTTGTAATGTTGATTAGCTAAAAGAAGTTTAGGGCAAATCATTGCCACTTGAAACCCTGACAAAACCATCAAAAAAGCCGCTCTCATAGCTATTTCAGTTTTTCCAAAACCAACGTCCCCACAAATCAATCTATCCATTGGTTTTCCAGAGGTTAGATCATCCTCTATTTCATTAATACTTTTAATCTGATCAGATGTTTCAGTAAACTCAAATTCGCATGTAAATTTTTCATACTTAAATTGATTAGGAGCTATAATATCACCTTTTTTCATTTCCCTTTCTGCAGCTGTTTTAACAAGATCTTTTGCAATTTCTTTAATTCTTTTTTTTACAACTGCCTTTCTATATTGCCAATTCTGCAAACCAAGTCTATCTAATGATAAACTTTGAGTATCTTGATGACCATATTTAGAAATTAATTCTAGATTTTCTACAGGTATCAATAGTTTATCAAAGTTTTGATATTCAATTTCAATGAATTCATGTTCAACACTGGCAATATTTTGTTTTCTTAAACCTAAATATTTTCCAATACCATGATCAACATGGACAACATAATCTCCAACTTTTAACTTAGAAAACTCATCAATTAAATTATCTTCACTAACTCTACCAATTGTTTTTCTTGACACAGTCTTTTCAAAAATATCTATTTCAGAAATAAATAAGTAATCAGAATTTTGATTAATATTTAATGTAAAACTTTCTGAAAAATTAATATTTATAATAAAAACTTTTATATCTTTATTAAAAATCTCTTTAAAAATTTTTATTTTTTCATAATTAATCGAATGATTAGAAAAAAAACTACAAATTTTTTTTTCAAAAATTTTATTTCTTATACAAATAATAAGTTTACAATCTTCATTTTTTTGGTTGAAAATTTTTAAAATATTCTGAAGATTATTTTTTTTATTATTAAAAAAAAATGTTCTAGAAAATTTTGTATGTTCCTTTGAACTAATAGCTGAATTAAACAAATAAAAGTTTTTATAATCAAATAACTTATTAATTAATTTTTTTTTTTGAATTAAAAAATTTGATTTTTTAACAAAATCACCAAAATTAATAAAATCATTGTTAATTTTTTGGTAGCTATTATTAATCTTTTCTAAAAAATTACTATCCAAAAAAATAGTAAAATTTTCTAAATATTCAAAAATTGAATCATAATTCTTATTAAGAATTGGATAAAATTGCTCAGAACCAGGCAAAATTATATTATTTGATAATGCCTTATAATATTCGGCTTTTTGAAGATTTAACTTTCTATAATTCTCCCTAAAATATGAAATATTATTACTTAAAAAAAATATTTCTGAAGCAGGAAATAAATTATAATTTTCTACTTTTTTAAAAGATATTTGCTGATCAATTTTAAAAAGGTGTAAACTATCAACTTCATCAATATCAAAAGAAATTCTTACTGGAAATAGTTCATTTGGAGAAAAAACATCTAAAATATTTCCTCTTAAAGCGTACTCACCTTTATTTTTAACAAAATCTACTTTTTCATAATTATTACTTACAATGAAATTTGTTATTAGATCATATGAAAACTTCGTATTTTTGATTTCAATATTTAAAAGTTTATTTTTAATCTCCTCTTTAATTGCAGTTTTAGTTATAGTTGCATCATATGATGTAAGAAAAATTACTTTCCCCCTCCCCCCAAATAAAAGCTTAAAAAGTGTTTTTATTCTTTCATGAATAATCTCTTTTGTTGGAGAAAAATTTGCCAAAAATGTACAGTCAAACTCAGGGAAAATTAATACTTCAATTTCAGGGTCCAAAGAAAATATTTTTTCTCTTAAATCCAAGCAATTAGAATAATTATTCAAAAAATATATAATTTTACTAAATCTATTAACAGCAGAAATTAAAAATAATGGAATTGACCCTTTGCTCAGAGCAACTTTTTTTTTTATATTTAAAGAATGAAAATTGAAGCTGCTAGGCATTACAAATAAACATCAATTTTTTTATAATTTTATTATTTAGATTTTCTGGAATATTATTATTTTGAAAAATCATATCTAGCAATTCGTTATCAGGCATGTCTAATAAATATTCTAGTTCTATTAACTCAGATTTTGTCAAAGTATTTCCAAACCTTTTTATAAATCTCTCAAAAATAATATCAAGTTCTTTGATACCTCTATATTTTGCTCTATGTAAAATTTTTTTTTTAAATATTTTGTCCATCATTTAAATTAATTTATTAATGAAGCAGAATTTATTAACATAAATTATGAATATAACAAAAAAAAAAGATATATTCAGCAAGATTGCATTTTCAAACAATTCAGGATTATTTTCAAAAATTAAATCCTCTTTTGGTGATAGAGTTATTGATATTTTAATTCATCTACCAAAAGATATTTTAAAAAAAAACTTATTAGAAGAAATTAATATCTCTAACATTGATCAGCTAATAACTATTGATTTAAAGGTTGAAAAACACATAAAAAATTTTAATAGAAGACTGCCATACAAAATTGTCTGCAAAAATAAATTAGACCAACAAATAAATTTATTATTTTTTAATATTTATCAAAGTTTTATTACTAAAAAATTTGAAAACAATAAAATCTTTAGAGTCACAGGTAAATTAAGTTTTTTTTCAAATTTTTATCAAATTGCACATCCAATCAGCGCTTATGGACAGAATAGTTTTTCTGATTTTGAAGAAATTGAACCTATTTATAACTTAGATAGAACAGGTATTAACAAAAAAACATTTAGAAAACTAATTATAAAGAATTTGGATTTTTTCAAAAAACAAGATTTTCCAGATGAGTGGATTTTAAAGGAGTTTTTTGACAAAAAATGGTCAACATTCAAAGAGTCAATCTTAAAATTACACTTACCTAATAAAAAACATAACTCTAATATCCTTGAAGTTACACGAAAAAGACTGGCATTTGATGAAATATTATCAAGTTTTCTTATTTTTAAAAACATTAAGAGTCAAACAAGCAAAAAAAACTTTTTTACTGTAAATGACAATTTATTATCAAAAAAAATTATAAATGAATTGGATTTTAATTTAACAAAAGATCAAAAAATTTGTTTGAAGGAAATCCTAAATGATCTAAAAGGTTACAAAAAAATGTACAGATTACTTCAGGGTGATGTTGGGTCTGGCAAAACAATAGTAGCCCTTTTAAGCATAGCCGATGTAATTAATTCAGGATATCAATCCGTTATTATGGCTCCAACTGAACTTTTAGCAAATCAACATTATGAATATTTTAATAAATATTTATCTTCTCATAATATTAGAATTGCGATATTAACAGGTAATACTAAGGATAAAGAAGATATATACAAAAAAGTTGAAAATGCTGAAATCAATTTACTAATTGGAACTCATTCAGTTTACAATAAATCATTAAAATTTAAAAATTTAGGTTTAATAGTAATAGAT
>CAYYMX010000090.1:0-5140 GCA_964473045.1 uncultured Alphaproteobacteria bacterium
TCTACCTTTTATTACCGCTGATGCCTCTGGCCCAAAACATCTAAACATAAAACTATCGAGATCTAAATTTGAATCATTGGTCGCAGATTTGGTAGAAAAAACAATTGAACCTTGTAAGCAAGCAATTAAGGATGCTGGTTTAAGTGCAGGTGAGATTAATGATGTAATACTTGTCGGAGGAATGACAAGAATGCCTAGAGTAATTGAAGCAGTAAAAAACTTTTTTGGAAAAGAACCAAATAGAAGTGTAAACCCTGATGAAGTTGTTGCAGTTGGTGCTGCTATTCAAGGTGGGGTTCTCGCAGGGGATGTAAAAGATGTATTGCTGTTAGACGTTACACCTTTATCACTAGGAATAGAAACACTAGGTGGTGTTTTTACTAAGCTGATAGAGAAAAACACGACAGTTCCAACGAACAAAAGTCAAACATTTTCAACTGCAGATGATAATCAATCAGCTGTAACAATAAGAGTTTTTCAAGGAGAAAGACAGATTGCGGGTGATAACAAATTACTAGGACAGTTTGATTTAGTTGGCATTCCTCCAGCACCAAAAGGAACCCCACAAATAGAGGTTACCTTTGATATAGATGCTAATGGAATAGTTAAGGTTTCAGCTAAAGACAAAGCAACTGGCAAAGAACATCAGATACAAATAAAGGCTTCCGGAGGACTTTCTGATGAGGAAATTGAAAAAATGGTTAAAGATGCGGAGGCTAACGCTGATGTAGATAAAAAGAAAATTGAAGCTATTGAAGCTAGAAATAATGCTGATTCGATTGTAAATAGCACGGAAAAAAGTCTTAAGGAACATGGCTCAAAAATTCCAAAGGAAGACAAAGATAAGATAGAAAAATCTTTAGATGACCTAAAAAATCTTCTTAAAGATGAAAAAACTGAAGTTAAAGCTCTTAAAGATAAAACTGATAAATTGATCCAAGATTCTATGAAGCTTGGAGAAATTATGTATAAAGAGGCTCAAGAAAAAGAAGCTAAAGAAAAAGAAGGTAAAGAGAAAAAAGAGAGTTCAAGTTCAAAAAAAGATCAGAAAAACAAAGGAAAAAAAGACTCTAAAGTTGTTGATGCTGAATTTGAAGATGTTTCAGATAAAAAAGATTCAGATAAAGATGACAAGAATAAAAAAGAAAAATCTGCTTAATTTGAACAAAACTATGAATGTCTAAAAGAGATTATTATGATATTTTGGGTGTTTCTAGAGATGCTGATTCAAATGCATTAAAAAGTGCATATAGAAAACTAGCTATGGAACATCACCCAGATAAAAACCCTGGAGATAAAGCTTCTGAAAAAAGTTTTAAAGAAATTTCTGAGGCCTATGAGGTTCTTTCAAGTCCTGAAAAAAGGCAGGCTTATGATTCTTACGGCCACGATGCCTTTAGTCAGGGTCGAGGAGGATTTCAAGATGGTTTTGGAGCTGGGTTTGGTAGTTTCTCAGATATTTTCGAGGATTTTTTTGGTGATATCGGAGGTGGAGGAGGTCGTAAAAGAGAAGCTCAAAAAGGACAAGATTTAAAGTATGAAATAGATGTAGATTTGAGAGAAGCCTACACGGGTATAAAAAAAGAAATTTCATTTGACACCTTGATTAAGTGTGATACTTGCGAAGGATCTGGTTCTGAAAAAGGGGATGGATTGAAAAGCTGTGGTGTTTGCAGTGGTTCTGGGAGGACCAGAGCATCACAAGGTTTTTTTACGGTTGAAAGAACTTGTTCGGCATGCGGTGGTGCTGGCCAAGTTATAACTGACCCATGTAATTCTTGTAATGGAGAAGGTAGAAAAAGAAAAAATAGAAAAATTGAAGTTAATGTTCCTGCTGGAGTTGAAGATGGCAGTAGAATAAGACTTTCAGGTGAAGGAGCTGTAGGGCCAAATGGTTCTTCACCTGGTGACTTGTACTTGTTTGTTAGTATGATTGACCATTCAATATTTGAAAGGGATGGTTCAAATATATTTTGTAGTGTTCCTATCTCAATCGTTGAGGCGTCATTAGGAGGGTCTGTTGAAGTTCCAACATTGTCTGGGGGGAGAGCCAAGGTAAAAATTCCGCCTGGCTCACAAAGTGGTGACCAGTTTAGATTAACTGGAAAAGGCATGCCTGCTCTTAGATCAACCTCATTTGGAGATATGATAATTTCATTAATGGTTGAAATTCCAAAAAATTTGTCAGACAATCAAATAAGACTCTTAAAAGAATTCAATGAAGAATCAACACAAAAAAACAACCCAGAAAGTACTGGTTTTTTTTCCAAAGTCAAAGACTTTTGGGATGGTTTAACATAGCAATATGAAAAAAATTAAAGTAGGTATTTTTGGCCCAGCAGGAAGAATGGGTTCTGATATTTTGCTACGAATTCCCAACTTTAAAAATCTTGAAATTTCTAGTTTGTGTGAAAGAAAAGGGCATTTATCAGTAGGCAAATCGCTTTGTGGTTGTATGATTCATGAGGATGTAAAAAAAATTATTTCTTCATCGGATGTTGTAATTGATTTTACAATCCCAAAGGCAACCATCCAACTTTTGGAAACTTTGAAAAACAATAAAAATGTCTGTCTTGTTACAGGTACAACAGGATATAGCGAAAAAGAAGAAAAGCTTTTTAAAAAACTTTCGCATGGACTTAAAGTTTTGCGATCATTTAATATGAGCATTGGAATTAATTTATTACGAAATCTAGTCGAAGTTTCATCCAAAAGAATCGGTAATTTTTCAGATATAGAAATTTCAGAAATACACCACAATAAAAAAAGAGATATACCTTCAGGAACTGCAATGATTCTAGCTGATTCAATTAAGCAAGGTAATACGAAAGTTAATAAATTTTCGTTTAGAGAGAAAGGCTCTAATAGTCAAAGAAAAATGCATGAAATAGGCTTCTCATCGATACGTGGTGGTGATGTTGTTGGAGAACACACAGTATATTTTTTTATGGATGGAGAAAGAATTGAGCTTACCCATAAAGCGACTGATAGAAAGATTTTTTCAAATGGTGCCCTTGAGGCTGCAGGGTGGTTATATAATAAAAAACCAGGTTTATACTCAATAATCGACATGTTAGGTTAAATCATGTTGAAAATACTTTTTGTTTTTTTATCTTTTTTAGGATTAGTTGGATGTGAAGAAAAGATATCTGAAAGTGATCTTGAAACATATAAAACTTTGATGAATGTTAGGCTTGGTCACCTTGGGAATGCTATAATTATTCAAGGTAGACTTTTAGACGCTTATAATCTTAGAAATGATAGAGCGGATGAAGATCACTTTAAAGAAGCGGAAGAGTTGTTAAAAGGGCATTTAGACTCCTTTGGTAGACCAGACGAATTAAAGAGTTTAAAAATACCAAATTCGATACAATTAAGAGGAATTCATGATAAATTAATTGAAACATCTGAACTTTTGATTTCTTCAGTGAATTTACTTGAAGACCATGCTTGGTTGGGGGGCTCTGTTAGTCTTGCTGAACGTAGTTTGGATACAGCAAGATTTACCTTTCAAAATGCTGTAAAAACAATTTATAACATTGATGATGAAAAAAAAATAAAACCAATTATGGAGCACCAAGAATACGATGTTGGAGAAAAACCCGAGAAATTATTTGATCAAAAAGGGAATTTAAAAACAAAGGATTAAAAAGACATTTTTTTGTTAACTAAGAATCCACCTAAAACAATCAATATTAAACCCAAAAAAAGATTGGTAGTTAATTCCTCGTTTAGAAATAGGTAGGACCAGAAAAAGCCAAAACATGGAATAAGATAGTTACTTTGACTGGCAAAAACCGCTGAATGAATTTTTATTATAGAAAAAAAAATACTGACAGCTAGCCCAGTACAAACTACACCTAAAATAGAAGCGGAAATAAAACTTTTTATTGAAATTGACTCTATCATACTGTGAAACTCATTGTTTGAAAATTTTAGTAAAAGAATTGAAACTGGTAGCGAGATAATAGTTGCGAGAATAGTTGAACCAGTTGCAACTTCAATTGCAGATTGTGTCCCAGTTTTTTTTACCCAATTAGCTGATATTGCGTAAAAAATAGCAGACAGAAGAATTAGAAACGAGAACGAGGTGTTAAGAATGTTTTCAACCACATTTTTGTCTGGTGAAATAAACACAATCATTCCACTAAAACCAATAATTATTCCAATCAGTGTTATAAAATTAAAAGATCTATTTTTTTTAAAAAAAAAGGCAATTAAAAAAGTAAATAATGGCATTGTTCCAATTAAGGTTGATGCAACAAAACTATCAACATAAATTTCTGTCCAACTAATTAAGTTAAATGGTAAAACATTCCCAAAAATTGCTATAACAAAAAGATCAAAAAGATTAGAAGAAAAAAAATTAGTTTTTTTTTTAATAATACAAAAAATCACTAAGAACAGTGAGGCGATAAATAATCTATAAAACGTCAATATTGAAGGAGGGATTGTTTCAACGCTTATCTTAATAAAAATGAATGAGCTACCCCAGATGGCTGATAAAATTATCAGTGAGAAAAAGCTATAAATGTTAAGCAGACTGCTTTTTTCAGAACTTTTCACTAAATTGAATTTTATAATTTTTCAAAGCGTTTAGAATTTTGTTCTTCAGCCTTATCTTGTCATGATTGTTTAGAAAAGAACCAATAAAAACAACCTTTTTTTTTGATCGCAAAACTAATTGGTTTCGGTGTCTTTGTAATTCTTGAATCTCAACTTTTGTCCAATACGGCTCAAGGTTCCAGGTTTGTTTTTTCCCTGATGGAAAATTTCTAGTAATTAAAAGTTTTCTTTTAATTAACATTAAGTTTTCAAAAATTTCACCAGATTTGTAGTTAATTTTAAAAGCCCAATATAAAAGCAAAACATCAAGCCCTAAAAAACCAAAGACTGGCCATGCACCAATATAGAAAAAAACAATGCCAATAGAGAAAAACACTAAAGAAATCATAAACATTAAGTTTCTGAAAGCTTTTTTTGACAGACTTCGGTAAGGGATAACAGTTTCATTAAGAAAAGTTTTTTTCATCAATATTATATAAAGTTAATTTTCTAGATTTTAAAGATATAATTTAAGAATGTTAATAGAAAAAAAAATTAACGAATTATTTAAAATTTTAAAAAGAAGAAACCCAAA
>CAYYMX010000091.1:0-4718 GCA_964473045.1 uncultured Alphaproteobacteria bacterium
TTAAATAGCTTTCTTTTTACCAGCAATCGGTATAGCTTTACCTTTTCTTGTTCTTGCATTTGTATGTGTCCTTTGGCCTCGAACTGGTAATTTATTTCTATGCCTCAAACCTCTGTAACAACCTAAATCCGTAAGTCTTTTTATATTGCCAGATACTTCTCTTCTTAAGTCACCTTCAACAACATAATTTGCATCAATAAACTCTCTAATCTTAATAACTTCATCTTCAGTTAGTTGACTAACTCTCTTATTTTTGTCAACTTTTATTGATTCGCAAATATCCTTTGAAAATTTTGATCCAATACCATAGATATACCTTAAGGCTATCTCCAATCTCTTATTACTTGGAACATTAACACCTGCTATTCTTGCCACATTACTACCTACGGAATTATAAATCTGGATTATATTTTTTTTTTTTTTTAAGTCAACATTTATCAACTAATAATCTTAACAATTTCTTGACTAACTTCTTCTATTGTTTGCATGCCATCAATTCGAGACAACAATCCTTTATCTTCGTAATACTTTACAATTGGAAATGTTGTTTTTTTATAAACCTCAATTCTATTTAATAGTGTCAAAGTATTATCATCTAATCTTTTATTTGAATCACTAGATTGATCAACTCTATTCTTAATTCTTTGTTCAAGTATTTCAAAATTTACGTCCACCATTATTGCTCTATCAAGAGTAACAGAAATTTCTTCAAGAGATTCATCTAATACTTTTGCCTGATTTATATTTCTAGGGAATCCATCAAAAACAACGTTTTTAGTTTTTAGTTCTTCCATTTTTTTGACTATTAAATCTATGACAATTTTATCTGGCACTAATTCTCCCTTATGCATAATTTCCTTAATCTCTCTCCCGTATACTGAATTCTCGTCATTTGTTTCACTTCTTAAAAGTTCTCCAGTTGATAACTGAATAAAATCATACGTTTTAACTAGAAATTCTGATTGAGTACCTTTTCCACAACCAGGAGGGCCAAGTAAAATTATTTTTTTCATCTTTTGTTTCTAAGACTAGATTTTTTTAATAAGCCTTCATATTGATGAGCTAGTAAATAAGACTGTACTTGGGTCACTGTATCCATAGTAACACTTACAACAATTAAAAGGCTTGTTCCTCCAAAATAAAACGGCACTTGGTACTTTGAAATTAATAACTCTGGGAGCAAACATACTAGTGAAAGGTACGTGGCGCCTAAGACCGTTAAACGTGTCAAGACATAATCTAGATATTCTGCTGTATTTTCACCAGGTCTTATTCCAGGAATAAAACCACCATATTTTTTTAGGTTTTCAGCAGTATCTTTTGGATTAAAAACTATAGCTGTATAAAAAAAAGCAAAGAATACTATCATTGAAATATACAATGATAAATACACAGGATGGCCTCTACTTAAAAAAACACTCAACGTATTTAGCCATTCTGGTCCACTACCCGCATTAAAGCTTACAAAGGTAATAGGGAGAAGCAATAGAGAGCTTGCAAATATGGGTGGAATTACACCAGCTGTATTTATTTTTAGGGGCATATGAGAAGCATTCGCAGTTGTATTTCCTGCACCGCTAGGTTGTCTTTTTGGATATTGTATAAGTATTCTTCTCTGAGATCTTTCAATAAATACCATGAATGCAATAACTGAAACCGACATCACAATTAAAAAAACAATAAATACTGTTGAGAGAGCGCCAGTTCTTCCCAGTTCAAAAGTAGTACTTAATGCCAAAGGCAGTTGAGAAACTATTCCTGTAAATATGATAAGAGATATACCATTACCAATACCTCTTTGGGTTACTTGCTCTCCTAACCACATTAAAAACAAAGTTCCACTAACCAATGTTACAACCGTAGTAAATCTAAAAAACATTCCTGGGTCAATTACAGCCTGAGCACCCTGACTAATTGACATATTTTCAATTCCAATAGCGACTCCATAACCCTGAACTGTTGCAAGCAAAACAGTTCCATACCTTGCATATTGATTAATTTTTTTTCTTCCTAATTCTCCCTCCTTTTTTAATTGCTCTAGTTGTGGCGAAATCACAGTTAAGAGTTGCATGATAATACTAGCAGAAATATAAGGCATAATATTAAGTGCAAAAATGGTCATTCGACCTAATGCACCTCCAGCAAACATGTCAAACATGCCCAGAATACCACCAACATTTCTCTCAAAAACTTTTTCTAAAGCCACTGGGTCTATTCCAGGAAGAGGAATATAGGAACCAATTCTATAAACAACAAGAGCTAGAACAGTAAAAAGAATTCTTTTTTTTAAATCTTCAGCCTTACCTATTGATCCTAAATTTATTCTCGAAGCTAATTGCTCAGAAGCTGAAACCATAACTAACCTTTTTCTTTACCTTTCTTTTTGATAACTGTTGCTTTTATATTTTTTTTTCCCCCAATAGTTGATTCTTTTTCTATGTTTTTAATTTTTTTTTTAGATATCTTTTTACTTGTTATGGGTTCTTTAGATTTTAACTTTTTATCAGATTCTGGTGAAACTTTGGTTTTTTTAATATCTTTCTTAGAATCAGATAAAACTGCTTGATTAATTCTTTTGTAACTAACTAATTTCAGCTCTCCACCTGCTCTTTTAAACTCATCCATAGCTTTTTTAGATGCTGAATGAACTTCTACATTTAAATTAACATTTAATTTTTTACCCATTAGAATTTTGATAAAAGAATTACGTTTCAAATTAGTGATTTCCACAAGATTATTGATTTTTACACTTTCTTTATCTTTAACAACTTTTTTTTCAGCTAAATTATTGAATAAATCAGTTTTAATTATTACTTTTTTTACTTTTTTTCTAGTTTTAAAACCATGTTTTGGCAATCTCATGTGCAAGGGCATTTGACCACCTTCAAAACCATTGATGGATACTCCTGTTCTAGATTTTTGTCCTTTCATTCCTCTCCCGGCAGTCTTACCCTTACCGGAACCAATGCCTCTTCCAACACGTTTTTTAGATTTAGATTTTGTAAATTTAATCTCATTTAATTTCATAGTTTAATCCTCTTACTCAATAACTATAAGGTGTTTAACTTTTTCAATCATTCCTCTAAGAGCTGGGTTATCATTATGCTCTTTAATTCTATTTATTTTGTTAAGACCCAAACTAATCAGTATCTTTTTCTGAAAGGCTTTTCTGCCAATAGGACTTTTAATTTGTCTCAGTTTAATTTTTGACATCTACATTTCCTGTGTTCACACTACTAGTTTTTCTTCTTTTTGTTATATCATTAATTTTAAGACCTCTTCTCATTGCAATAATTTTTGGTGACGAAGAAGATTTTAGTGCTTCAAACGTTGCTCTAACCATATTATGAGGGTTTGATGTTCCAACTGATTTTGCAACAATATCTTGAATACCCAAAGCTTCAAATACAGCTCTCATTGGCCCACCTGCAATAACTCCTGTTCCAGATGGAGCACTTCTCAGATAAACTATTCCAGAATCAAATCTCCCTTCAATATCATGATGCAAAGTTCTTCCTTGTCTCAGGGGAACTCTTATCATATTATTTCTTGCTTCATCCCCCGCTTTCTTTATAGCTTCTGGGACTTCTTTTGCTTTCCCTTTTCCATGACCAACCATACCATTACCATCTCCAACAACTACAAGTGCAGCAAAACTAAAGCGTCTACCTCCTTTAACTACTTTTGCAACTCTATTAATACTTACAAGTTTCTCAATAAATTCTCCAGAATCTCCATTTTGGTCATTGGATTCTGAACTTCTAGATTTCTTTCTTGAATTCTCTACAACACTTGAAGTTGATTCTATTTTTTTTTCTTTCTTTTCTGGAGTTAACTGTAATTTATTCTTGTTTAACTCTTTAGATTTTTCATTTGTTTGTTTTTCATTAACTTCAATCTTTTTAGATTGATCTTTAACAGACTTAACTTCTTTATTTTCTTTTTTGCTAAGATCTTGAGATTTTATTTCTTTTGAACCTTGGGCTTTCTCTTCTTTAATCTTATTTGTTTTTACTTCATCTTTTTCCCGTTTTGAAGCAATAACAGTTTTTTTCTTCTTTTTATTTTGATTATCTAAAGATTGTTTATTGTCTTTTTTTTGATTCTCAGTTTTAATTTCTTCTTTTTTTGTCATTCTACTTAAAATTTAACTCCCTTAGATCTAGCACCAAGGGCAAGTTCTTTGATCCTTCCGTGATACAGGTAATTTCCTCTATCAAATAATATTTTCTTTTCTATCCCTTTATTGATAATCTTTTCTGCAATTGATTCACCAACTTTAAAAGCAATCTCCTTTTGAGTGGAGCTTTTACTCTTCAAATCTTTTTCATGCGACGAAGAAGATAAAAGAGTTTGGGCTTTTTCATCATCAATTAATTGAACATATATATGTTTATTTGACCTAAAAACACTAAGTCTAAGGTTTAAAGCCTTCTTTAATTTAGCCCGATTTCTTTTGGCTCTTCTTTTTGAAAGAAAAGTTTTATTAATCATTTTTTCTTACCCTCTTTTCTTCTTATAATTTCGTCTTTATATTTTACACCTTTACCTTTGTATGGTTCTGGTTTTCTAAACTCTCTTATATTAGCCGCTATTTGTCCAACCCTTTGTTTATCAATTCCTGATATTTTAATTTCAGTAGGCTTTGGAACTTCAATTTTTAAATCTTCAGGTATTTTAAAGTTTATTGGATGCGAAAAGCCAAGTAGTAATTCCAA
>CAYYMX010000092.1:0-4647 GCA_964473045.1 uncultured Alphaproteobacteria bacterium
TGAGATTTCCTAATTTATTTAGAAAATTAGCAAAACAAGGATCATTATTTATATCTGTACCATCAGCTTTTACTGAAACCACAGGTAAAAAGCATTGGCATTCTTTATTGAAAGCTCGTGCTATTGAAAATTTTTCCTATATCTTTGCTCCCGCACAAGGAGGATCTCATTACAATGGAAGAAAAACTTTTGGACATTCTTTGATTATATCACCTGATGGAAAAATAATTAAAAAACTAAATAGAAAAGAAGGAGTAATTACAGCTTCAATCAATCCTTTGATGGCAAAAAAATTAAGAAAAATTATACCTAGTTTAAAACTAGATTAACTTAACAATTCTCTTATTTTTAAGGAAATTAAACACAAATAGACCCATTATGCACTCTACTTCTATTTAGTAAAATCTTAAGTTGTGTTTAAATAACAGGAGTATGAGCGCTCAATTAAAGTTCAAAAATCATAGACCGCCAATAGAAAGAAATAATCAAGGCAGAGTTCGACTTACTGAATTATTAGCTAGACTTCAAGAAGAAAAAAAAAAAGAGAGAAATAGCAATATTGCTCTATCAATTGTAGCTGTATCTGCTGTAACTGTATTCGGAATTATACTTAGCTTATAAATTTAATAAGAAGAATTAAAATCTAGCTAAGTTTACTTAATCTCTTTCAAGTCAGAAATCATCATTTCTCTAACAAGTTCTTGAAAACTTGTTTTGGGTTTCCATTTTAGTTCACGTCTAGCTTTTGAAGAGTCGCCACGCAATTCATCAACATCAGTTGGTCTAAAATAAACTGGGTCAATTTTAACATATACTTGTCCTGTTTTTCTATCATAACCAACTTCATTCAAGCCTTTACCTTTCCAATGAATTTTAATATTAACATGTTTAAAAGCTTCCTCGACAAATCTTTTAACAGTATAACTTTTTCCAGTTGATATAACGTAATCAGATGCTTTTTTTGCTTTTAACATCAACCACATACTTTCAACATAGTCTTTAGCTGAACCCCAATCTCTTTTTGCATTTAAATTTCCTAAAGTAAAAAACTTTCTTTTCTTTTTAAATATTTCTGCAACAGCTCTAGTTATTTTTTTAGAAACAAATGTTTCACCTCTTCTAGGAGATTCATGATTAAACAAAATTCCATTTACAGCGAATACTCCGTAAGCTTCTCTATAATTAACGGTAGTCCAATACGCATATAATTTTGAAATAGCATACGGGCTACGTGGTTTAAACGGTGTTTTTTCATTTTGAGGAATATAAGTATTTCCAAAAATCTCAGAAGTAGATGCTTGATAAAATTTTGTTTTTTTTTGTAATTTTAAAACTCTTATGGCTTCTAATAATCTTAAGGTCCCAAGACCGTCAGAATTAGCAGTAAATTCTGGGATTTCAAAACTTGTTCTTACATGAGATTGTGCAGCTAAATTATAAATTTCATCAGGATTAACAGATTGAACCAGTCTTAATAAGTTACTGCTATCTGTAAGATCTCCATAAACATACTTGAAGTTTTTTACTGGTTTAGAAGCATTGATTATATGATCTATTCTTTTCGTATTAAAACTTGAGGACCTTCTTTTTACACCAACAACTTTGTAGTTTTTTTTTAAAAGAAAGTCAGTTAGATAGGATCCATCCTGTCCTGTAACACCAGTTATTAGAGCTACTTTTTGTTTCATTAAATTTTCATTTCAACTGAGTTAATTATTTAAATCATTTTTTTAAATTAAACTAGAGGTAATTTAAATTTTTTATTAATCATAGTTGATTAATTTTAAGTAATTTATTTGTTAAAAAATTAACCTCTATTTGCTTTATTTGTTCAGTGTGTAGTCCTATAAAAAAACCTCTATCTTCAATTTCTTGTGCGTTTTTAAAAAGTTCTCTTTTTTGATTTAGTTTGTAAAGCTTAATACTTGGTTGATTTAAAAAATTACCACTGATAATTGGTCTTGTTTCAATACCATTTTTATTTAAGTACTCTAAATATTTTTCTTTAATTTTTAAAAATTTTTTATCGATTAAAATAGGCAGACCAAACCAACTAGGCTTAAGTTTTTTTGTAGCCTCTAAAAAAGTAAATTGATTGTCCCAATTAGACGAATTTTTTATTGAAGAAATTATTTTTTTTCTATTATTTGTTCTTATATAGTTTAATTTATTTAACCTTTTAAATTGGCTGTAACCTATAGCTGCCGTTAAATCCAAAGGTCTTAAGTTAAATCCAGAGTTGACAAAATTAAAATTATTTTTTTTTGTATTTTTCAATCCTCTATCCCATCCATGAGCTCTAAGTTTATGAATTATTTTATAATCATTTAAATCATTACAAACTATCATTCCACCTTCACCTCCAGAAATTTGATGAGATACATAAAAAGAGAAAGTTCCATATTTACCAAATGTTCCAAGAAATTTTTTACTATATTTAGATCCAAGTGACTCGCAAGTATCTTCAATTAATAATAGTTTTTTATCATTAGTAATTTTTTTTTAATTTACTCATATTGGTAGAGTTACCTAAAATATGAACTGCAAGTACTGCTTTAGTTTTTTTTGAAATCTTTTTTTCTAAGTCATTTAAATTTATATTGAATGTATCAAGATCTACATCTACGAATTTTGGTTTTAATCCTGATTGTATAATTGGCCACAAAGATGTAGACCAACAAAGGGCTGGTAAAATACATTCATCGTTAGGTAACAATTTTTTTTTGTTCTCTGGATTAATTAATGCAAAAAAAGCCAAAAGATTTGCTGAAGACCCAGAATTGACCATCAGTGCAAATTTAACACCTAAATATTTTGCAAATTCATTTTCAAATTTTTTAGTTATTTCACCCATAGTAATTTTTCCTTTTACTAAAACTTCTGCTGCTGAAACTAAGTCTTTTGGATCAAATGGATTCCCTACTAACGAATATTTATAATTATTTTTTGAAAAATATTTATTTATAAGTTTTTCTAAAAACTTAGAATCTGATTTTTTTATTATGTTTTTCATTTTTTTGATATTAATCTTAATTCTGACTCAACCATGTCCTCCACTAAACTATCGAAATCTATCTCTGGTTTCCATTTAAGATTATTTTTAGCTTTAGTAATATCAGCTATTCTATTACCTAAGTCTTGTTTTCTTTTAAGTTTTTCATCTATAGATAAATAATCTTTGTAGTTTAATCCAACGTATTTAAAAGCTTTATCAGCAAATTCTTCAACGCTCTTTAATTCACCAGTTCCAATAACATAGTCATCCGCTTTTTCTTGTTGCAACATCAACCACATAGCTCGAACATAGTCTTTTGCATGACCCCAGTCTCTTTTAGCGTTGAGATTGCCAAGTTCAAAATTTTTGAACAAGCCTTTTTTTATTGAAGCTGCAGCATGGGAGATTTTTCTTGTTACAAACTGCAAGTCTCTTCTAGGTGACTCATGGTTGAATAGTATACCTGTGGATGTATGCATTTTATGAGATAATCTATAATTTTTAATTAAATAATAGCCTGCCACTTTAGCTATTCCATATGCGGAACTAGGTACAAACAAAGTCTTTTCATTAATAGGAATATTTTTCCCATCACCATACATTTCAGAAGAACCAGCAAAAAAAATTTTTGCCTTATTATTTATCTCCCTTATAGAAGAAATCACAAAGTGCATTGCATTTAAATTAATATTAAAAGTATAAAGTTCATTGTTAAACGAGTGACCATCGTATGCTTGAGCTGCAAGATGATATACTTCTAAAGGGTTTATTTTTTTAATAATTGCCTTAAGTCCTTCTGCATTTTCAATTGAATGTTTGTGAAAATGTAAATCTTTTATTATTTTCTGAATACGCCAATTTTTAATTTTATCTTCAGTTGAAAAATTCGGTCTAACTATGCCATGTACCTCATAATCTTTTTTTAATAGTAGCTCTGCAAGGTACGAACCATCTTGACCTGTTATACCAGTTATAAGTGCAATTTTTGACATATATAAATATTCTGTATAAATATTGACAACATATTACAAAAAGCATTTATGCTATCAAAAAATAAAAACATTACTTATCTTAAAGAGTGTAAAATCTGTGGTAACACTAATTTAAAAAAAGTTCTACAACTTAATGAGCAGTACATTTCAGCTACTTTTGTAAAGTCAAATGTTGACAATGATTTGACAAAAATTAAAACACCATTAACCCTAGTTCTATGCAGTAAAGAAAATAATTCAAATAATTGTGGACTATTACAACTACTAGAGATAACTGAACCAGACTTATTATACAGGCAGTATTTTTATAGATCTGCTACCAACGATACTATGCGAGCAGATTTAAAAGATGTAGTAAAAAGTGTATCAGAAATTGTTGGCCCTAAGACAGGCGATATTATTGTAGACACTGGCTCTAATGATTGTACGCTATTGAATTTTTATGATAAAAATTTAACTCTAGTAGGTTATGAACCTGCAAAAAATATAAAATATATAGATGAAGGTAAAAATATTAAGATTTTTTCCGATTACTTCAATTCCTTAGATTTTAAAAAAAATTTCAACAACAAAGCTAAAATAATTACTTCTTGCGCAATGTTTTATGATTTAGTAGATCCAAAAAAATTTGCAAAAGATATTGAGGAGATTTTAGATGAT
>CAYYMX010000093.1:0-4615 GCA_964473045.1 uncultured Alphaproteobacteria bacterium
TTAAAAATACATTTTTTTTATTTTTAAAAAAATTATTTTTGCAACATCAAAAATAAAGTCACCTAAAACTGTGACAATCTTGGGCCTAACTTTTAAACCCAATACGGATGATGTAAGATATAGTCCAAGTTTGGATATAATTCCTAGTTTAATAAAAAAAGGGTTTAGAATAAAAGTTTTTGATCCAGAAGGGATGAATGAAGCAAAAAAAAAATTAAGCAAGTATGAAAAAAAAATTGATTGGAATAAAGATCCTTATTCTGCCAGTAGTAATTCTGATGTTCTTGTCATTTTAACAGAATGGAATCAATTCAGAGCACTTGATATGAAAAAACTAAAAAAGCTTTTGAAATTTCCTATTATTGTAGACCTAAGAAATATTTATAACCCGTTAGAGATGAAATCATTAGGTTTTGAATATTATTCGATTGGTCGTTGATTTGCAAAAAATACTTTCACACAGATTTAATGAAACTATTGTTCGTGCCTATGATGTTCGAGGCATATATAATAAAACACTTTTTGATACGGATGCTGAAGTTTTTGGGCATGTTTTTGGTTTAATGGTAGGTAATGGTAAAACTGTCAATGTAGGGTTTGATGGTAGAAACTCATCGATACAATTAAAGAATTGTCTTATAAAAGGCTTATTAGCTGCAAATTTAAATGTAAATGAAATAGGTTTGGTTCCAACTCCACTTTTGTATTTTTCATGTTTTTCTTCAAATTCAGATGCTGGAGTCATGGTAACTGGGTCACATAATCCAAAGGATCACAATGGTTTTAAAATTGTCCGAAACAATTTACCTTTCTATGGCGATGATTTATTGAAACTCAGTATGAAAGCAAAAAAATATTTTTTACCTAAAAGCTCAGGGATCCACAGAGTTATGAATTTTGAAAAGAAATATATAAAAAGATTATTTGAGAGCTTTAAGCAAAAATTAAAAATTAATGTTGTCTGGGATTCTGGTAATGGTTCTGCTGGTCAAATTATGAAAAAAATATCTGAAAAAATTAGTGGTCACCAAGAAATTCTTTTTAGCAAAATTGATGGAAACTTTCCAAATCACCATCCTGATCCTTCAAACCCCAAAAATCTTGATTTTTGTAGAAAAGAAGTTTTAGAAAAAAAATTAGATTTGGGCATAGCTTTTGATGGTGATGGAGATAGAATTGGAGTTGTTGATGATAAAGGTAGAGTGGTATCAGGTGATAATTTACTTTTAATTTTTGCATTAGATCTTTTAAAAAAAAAAAAAAGAATTGTAATTGGAGATGTAAAATGTAGTCAGGTTTTTTTTGACATGGTCAAAAAATTTGGTGGCAAAGCTATAATGTCTAAAACTGGTCATAGCTATGTAAAAATGAACATGAAAAAATTTGCTGCAGACCTTGCAGGAGAGATGAGTGGTCACATTTTTTTTGCTGATAGGTATTTTGGTTTTGATGATGCTCTTTACGCATCAATAAGATTAATTGATCTGCTTTCCAACAATTCCAAAAAACTTTCTGAACTGATTGATGAACTTCCTAAAATGTTTAATACGCCGGAAATAAGAATTAAATGTGATGATAAAATAAAATTTTCAGTTATTGAAAAGATTGTCAAAAAACAAAAGCTTTTGAAAAAAAATATTGTTGATTTAGATGGTGTGAGAGTTTCTAATAATGAAGGTTGGTGGTTGATAAGAGCTTCAAATACTCAACCAGTTTTAGTGTTAAGATGCGAATCTTCAAGTAAGATTGGATTGGAAAGCCAAATAGAAGAAGTTAAATCGGTATTAAAAGATATTGACCCAAAATTTTTGCAAAAAATTTTAACTTGAAAATTAATTAGTATTTTTTTAATTTAGAATTATCAAATTTTGTGAAATTATAAGATGAATGAAAAGTATCAAAGTCCAAACACATTAATTTCTACATCTACAAAAGTTAAAGAAGAAAAGCCCAAACTTTATAAAGTTATTTTATTAAATGATGATTATACTCCCATGGAATATGTGGTAATCTTGTTAAAGAAAATTTTTAACAAGTCGGACAATGAAGCAGTAAATATTATGTTAATGGTTCATAAAAAAGGTGCGGGTGTTTGTGGCATATATACAAAAGAGATAGCTGAAACTAAGGTTGTAACGGTTTTAAAAATGGCCAAAAGCGATCAGCATCCATTGAAATGTATTATGGAGGAGGAATAGTGATATCGGATGAGTTTGAAAAAACACTTAAAAGAGCACAAGACTTTGCGCAATCATTAAATCATCAGTATATGACGTTAGAACATCTTTTACACTCAATGCTTGGAGACTCTGATGTTCTAAAAGTATTAACGGCTTGTGATGTTGATCTAACTGTTTTAAAAATGGAAATTGAAAACTTTGTTAAAAAAAAACTTTCTGATTTAGAATCAAAGGAAAATGATAAAGTTAAACCTACTTTAGGTTTTCAAAGAGTTATACAAAGAGCCGTAATACATGTGCAATCTTCTGGTAAAGAAGAGGCAACTGGAGCGAATATTTTGGTTGCAATTTTTAGTGAAAGAGAATCTCATGCTGTCTATTTTCTTCAAAAACAAAATATTAATAGATTGGATGTAGTTAATTATATTTCTCATGGTCTTGAAAAATCTACGAAGAATTTCGAATTTAATAGTGATAATGAAATGTCATCTGATGAAAAACAAGATGAAAAACCTTTAAACTTTCTAGAGCAGTTTTGCATTAATTTAAATGACAAAGCAAAAAAGTCGAAGATTGATCCAATAATTGGGAGACAAAAAGAAATCTCAAGGACTATTCACATACTTTCCAGAAGAAATAAAAATAATCCAATTTTTGTTGGTGAACCTGGCGTTGGCAAAACAGCTTTGGCTGAGGGTCTGGCGTGTAAAATTGTGAATAAAGAAGTTCCGAACTGCTTAGAAAACTCAAAGATTTACTCTCTAGATTTAGGAGGGCTTCTTGCTGGAACAAGGTTTAGAGGCGACTTTGAGGAAAGACTAAAAAAATTAATAAATATTTTTGAAAAAAATTCAGATCTTATTTTGTTTGTAGATGAAATACATACTTTAATTGGGGCTGGGGGAACAAATTCCGGTTCAATGGATGCTTCAAATATCTTAAAACCAGCACTTTCAAGAGGAAACTTGAAATGTATTGGATCTACAACATATAGTGAATATAGAAATTATTTTGAAAAAGATAAGGCTTTATGCAGAAGGTTTCAGAAAATTGATGTTGATGAGCCGTCAATCGATGATTCTATAAAAATTCTTGATGGAATAAAAAAATATTATGAAGATTTTCATCATGTTAAGTTTGATACAGAATGTACATCTGAAGCTGTAAATCTTTCCAAAAAATTTTTGATTAATTTAAAGCTTCCAGATAAAGCTATAGATATTTTAGATGAAACAGCAGCATCAATAAAGATTGATGAGAAAAGAAAATCAAAAACAATTACAAAAAATGATATTGAGAATACTCTTTCAAAAATTGCTAATATACCTGAAAACACAATTAAGTCAGATGATATATTAAAATTAAAAAATCTTGAAAGGGATTTAAAGACTTTGATTTTTGGTCAAGATAAAGCCATAAAAATTGTATCATCAGCAATCAAACTTTCAAAAGTTGGTTTAAGGAATAAAGAAAAACCAATTGGTTCATTTCTATTTACAGGCCCAACTGGCGTTGGGAAAACCGAGTTGGCAAAACAACTTTCAAATATACTTAAAATAAATTTTATCAGATTTGATATGTCAGAATATATGGAAAGGCATAGTGTCTCTAAGTTGATCGGTGCACCACCAGGATATGTTGGTTTTGATCAAGGAGGTCTTTTGACTGATTCTGTTGATAAAAAACCTTATTCGGTAGTTTTATTAGATGAAATTGAAAAGGCTCACCCAGATTTATTTAATCTTTTACTTCAAATAATGGATTACGGAAAATTGACAGACCACTTAGGAAAAACTGTAGATTTTACTAATGTAATTTTAATTATGACAAGTAATGTCGGTGCAGCAGAAATGAGCAAGGAAAGAATTGGCTTTTTTGGAAACCATAGCACACCAGATAATGATGATACAATTAACAGTTACTTTAATCCAGAATTTAGAAATAGACTTGATGCAATAGTTGATTTTGACGTTCTTAATACATCAAATTCACTTAGAGTGGTTGATAAATTTTTATTTGAATTAGAATCTATGTTGATTGAAAAAAAAATAGCATTAAGTATTTCTTCTTTGGCCAAAAAAGAATTAATGAAATTAGGTTTTGATGCAAATTTTGGGGCTAGACCAATGGCAAGAGTTATTCAGGAGAAAATCAGTGTGCCAATGGCAGAAATATTATTAAAAAATAAGAATAAAGAAGGAACTCTGAGAGTTGATTTTAAAATGCAAAAATTCCAAATTTTGTTTAACTCATTAAAAAAAAAACAAGTTATTAATTATTGAATGGGACAAATTTTTCTAAATATCTAATTGTTTCATTCACCTTTTTCTTTTCAATATTAAGAAACTTTTTAATACCCTCATTAAGAAGTTCATTCTTAATCCAATGATTACTATATATAGTTGTGGGATAATATCCTCTTGATATTTTGTGTT
>CAYYMX010000094.1:0-4471 GCA_964473045.1 uncultured Alphaproteobacteria bacterium
AAATAATTAAGCTTGCAAATTCAAGGATTAAGGCACCTCCCTATCTTGCAAATGCTGGTTTTTAAAGAGTTTAAGAAAATAGACTAATTTTTATTTTAGATGGTGGAACTCCTTCTATCGAAAAAACACATGCTGGCTCGTTAGCATTCGAATTTTCCTATGGTAATGAGAAAATAGTAACTAATTGTGGGTCTCCTTATATTTACAATAAAAAATGGAGCAAGATGATGAGGTCAACACCAGCCTATAGTACTCTTAGTATAGATAATTACAATTCATCAGACATCTTTAACGGGTCATCAGTAGCTAAGGTATGGTCAAAGAATGTTGTTGCTAAAAATAACTACTGGATTTCTTCTAGTCATTCTGGGTACGAAAATAGGTTTGGTTTAGTTCACAATAGAAAGATTCATATAGATACTTTAAATCTTATAATAAGAGGAAAGGATTACTTATCCAAAACAAAAATGGGAACTAATAGTTTGCCAAAAAAAATATATATCAGGTTTCATATTCATCCTGACATAAAATTAAGTGTAACTACAAGTAAAAAAAAGGTTGTCCTGAAATTAAAGAATAATCTCGGTTGGGAATTTATTTGTTCTGAACCTACAATTGACATTAATGAGGGGATTTATTTAGGTGATAGAAGACTTGTTCAAAAAAATAATCATATACTTGTTTCTGGAGATATTACCGCAAACAAAGAAATAAAATGGTTATTTAGATTAATTAAGTAAATTACAAACACCAGTAATTATCAATTTTTTTGTTTTTGTAGACTCCTTTTATATCAAAAAAATAACCACCTTTTCTCAAAAATTTCTTTAGAATCTTTTCGCCTTTATTTAAGAAAAACTTGTGAGGAACACACAAAACTATTGAATCAAAAGTTTTAGGAACTAAATTATTAAAGTTTTTATAGTTGAAATTTTTTAAGGTTTCAAAAAAAGGGTCACTGACAATTATTTTATGATTCTTTTCCTTTAAAAATTTCAATAGCTCTATTCCCTTTGAGTTTCTTATGTCAGGAACATCTTCTTTAAAAGTAATTCCTAAAAATAGTATTTTTGACGATCTTTTTAGTTTTGAATCAATTAGTTCGCCAATAAAGCTAGACATATTATCATTTGTATCTCTACCTGACAAAATTACTTTTGGATCAATATTTAATTTTTTTGCTTTTTCAGCAAGATAGTAAGGGTCTACTCCAATGCAATGGCCACCAACTAGGCCAGGGAAAAAAGGCAGAAAGTTCCACTTTGTTGATGAGGCATCTAAAACATCATAAATACTAACATTAAGTTTCTGGCAAATTTTTGTTATCTCATTAATAAAGGCAATGTTTATATCCCTTTGCGAATTTTCTATTACTTTAGACGCTTCGGCTACTTTAATACTTTTGGCCAAAAAAACTTCTCCCTTAGTAAGATTTGAATAGATTTCTTCCAGCAACTTTTCTGTTTTATTATTTTGACCTGCTACGACCTTGCTGATTTTATCAATTGTGTGCAATTTATCTCCAGGATTAACTCTTTCTGGAGAATACCCTAGAAAGAAATCTTTTCCAACTTTTAGGTTTTTAGAGCTTTTTTCTAGCTCGGGCCCACAAATTTCTTCTGTGGTTCCAGGATGAACGGTACTTTCGAAAATCACCACATCATCTTTTTTTAGTTGCCTACCAATAATTTTGCAAACATTTTTTAATGGTGCAAAGTCTGGTTTCTTTTTACAGTCAATTGGTGTCGGCACAGTAGCTATAAAAACATTACAGTCTTTAAGGTCATTCTCTTTGTCTGTTAAAAAAATTTTATTTTTTCCTATACTTCTTAAAAGTTTACTTTTTGTGATTTCTAAGGTCTTATCTAAACCTTTCTTAAGTTGACTGATTCTTGAAGAACTGATATCAAACCCTGTAACCTTATATGATGATGACAAACCTACTGCAAGAGGCAACCCAACATAACCTAAACCGAGCACAGCTATTTTTTTGTTCTTCATTTTTGTATATAATCTTATTCTTTAGAATATGGAAATAATTTTTTTGTCATTTAGTTTGTTTTTTGTAAGCATAATTTTTTTAAGAAGTACAAAAAATTTTTTTAGTAAAAAAATATTTATCGACAAACCTTCAGATAGGAGTAATCACGCGATTCCTACCCCAAAGGGGGCTGGATTAATACTAATGCCAATCTTGATTTTTTCAACTTTATTAGTTTTTTTTTTAGATGGAACCCTTAATCAACAATGGTTAGTTTTTACTTTACTTATTCTAATCTTAACTGTTGTATCCTTTTTGGACGATATAAATAATTTACCTTCAAGTGTCAGGCTTTTTTTCCATTTTCTTTGTGTTATAACCTCGATTTATTTTTTAAAAAATGAATTCATTGTGTTTTTTTCAAATGTTAGTTTTTTTGATAATTTTAACATTGATAGAAGACTAATTATTTTTTTATTTTTTTTTTTTATTTTTCTTTTTTGGATGTGGTTAATAAATTTATTTAATTTTATGGATGGTATGGATGGTATAACACCCGTTCAAATTTGCTCATTTACATTGGGAATAAATTTTCTTTCCATTCTTGGACTTGTTAATGGAAACCTTCAAATTTTAAGCTTAATAATTTTTACTATATTTCTAGCATTTTACAATTTTAACAAACCACCTGCGAAAATTTTTTTGGGGGATGTTGGGTCTATCCCTTTAGGTTTTATTGTTGGTTTAGTTACACTTAAATGCGTGTTATCCTATAATATATTTATTCCATTAATAATTCTTATCATGTATCACATACTTGATTCATCAGTCACTCTTATTATTAGAGCATGGAAAAGAAAAAACATTTTTAGAGCTCACAGTGATCATTTTTACCAAAGAGTTCTTCGCTCTGGAAAGTCACACAATTATGTTCTGAACAAAATTAAAATCCTAAATATTTTTTTGCTAGTTTTGAGTATTTCATCAACAAGATTTCCGGCTGAATGCCTGTGTATTGCTGTACTCACAACTAGCTTACTACTCTATTACTTTTACAGACAAGGAATAAAAAATGGGTAGAAAAATAATATTAACATTGATTCATGATTTTTTAATTTTTCTTATTTCTTTTTTTTTAGCTTTGTGGATAAGGTTGGACTTTAATTATGCAACAAGTCTTATTCCCAGTTTATGGCTTTATTCTGTTCTTTTCTCCTTTTCAAATCTTTTAATTTTAAATTTTTTTGGATTATACCATGGGATTTGGAGATATGCTTCGATACATGAGATTATTTCTATCATTAAAAGTATTTTTCTTTCTACTTTATTTATTATTGCATGTCTGTTTTTGGTTTTTAGGCTTGAAAATATTCCTAGATCATTCCCAATTTTATTATTTATAATTTCACTATTTGGAGTAACTGCTCCTAGAGTATTTTATAGATTTCTAAAAGATAGTCTTACAAATCAGATCAAACAGAAAATTCCAGTTTTAGTTGTAGGGGATAATAATTCCACTAATAACTTTATTCGAATAACAAGAACTGAGAAATCTTCTCCATATGATGTAGTTGGAATTATTTGCAAGGAAAAAAATTCTCTCGGAAGAAGAATTCATAATGTTCCTATAATCTCTGTTATTAATGATTTAGACCCTCTTGATGAATACCTAAAAATTAAAAAAACTATCTCTCCCCAAAGAATTATTATTTGTGACAATTCAATTTCTCAAAAGATGATAGAGTCGTTATTTATATTTTCAAAAAAAAACGGTCTTGCCATTGGTGAAGTGCCTAAAGTTTCTGATATCTCCTCAGCTTCTGATCATAAATTTAGTGCTAGACCAATTATAATTGAAGATGTTCTGGGAAGAAAACAAAAAGTTCATGACCCAGAACTCTTGAAAGATATTTATGATAAGGTTGTTCTAGTAACTGGTGCAGGTGGAAGTATTGGAAGTGAATTGTGTAGACAGATATATTTCCTGAATCCAAAAAAACTAATAATGTTTGAGCAAAATGAATTTGCTTTATACAAAATTGTTAACGAACTAGGTAAAAACTCTATTCCAGTTTTAGGTGACATAAAAGATTTCTTTAAACTAGATAAGGTTATTTCTAAATATAAACCTGACATTATTTTTCATTCTGCAGCATTGAAGCACATAACTTTTGTTGAGCAGGAACCTATGGAAGCTTTGAAAACTAATTTTCTTGCAACAGCAAAATTGTGCGACCTTTGTAAGCTACATAAAATTAGAAAGATGGTTTTTATATCTACAGATAAAGCTGTTAACCCTACCAATATAATGGGAGCGTCCAAAAGATTGTGTGAAAAATATATTCAAAAAATTTCTTCTGATTCCAAAACTTTTTTTTCAATTGTTCGCTTTGGTAATGTTCTTGGCTCCACTGGCTCAGTAGTTCCATTATTTGAAGAACAAATTCAAAAAGGTGGACCAGTCACCATAACCCATCCTAATGTATGTCG
>CAYYMX010000095.1:0-4443 GCA_964473045.1 uncultured Alphaproteobacteria bacterium
GTTAATTCTGTTTTGATTAGTATTAGAATCTTTTATGAAGAAAAAGCAAATCAATTTAGACAAAAATTATAATTTTTAGTTTGTGGTACGGAGGGGGTTCAAATCCCCTCAGCCACCCCATTTTAGTATCTTTAATTTTTATAAATTTTAATAATCTTTTATAATATTTTTATGAACAACTGGTGGGTTTATATGATCCAATGTCGTAATAAAAGTTTGTATACTGGCATTACCACTGATGTAGAAAGACGATTTAACGAGCATCAAAATGATGACAAAAAAGCTTCCAAATACTGTGCACGGCTAAGACCCCTTAAATTAGTCTATAAAAGTTCACCTTTTGAAAACAAAAGTGATGCATCTAAGGAAGAGTATCGTATAAAACAATTAAGCCATAAAGAGAAATTAAAGTTATCCACAGTTTAAAAGAAACTGTGGATAACTTATTGACTTGTGGATTCACATATGCTACAGAACACGGAAAAGTGAGGTTCTTTATGCTAAATAAAAAGTGTTTTTTTCTACTTTTTCCTTTACTTACCACTCCATTAATACTAAACGCCAACACGTATTCCGTAAACAAGAATTTATATCTTGGATTTAGTGGTGGAATGATCATTCCCAATGATGTTGAAGTCAAAAAATCAGGAGCAGGCGTGGTGAATGGAGTTACATTTTCTGATAATGTAGCAGGTAAATTTAAATTCGATAATGGGTATCAATTAGGAGGTCTAATTGGTTATAGATTTAATGATTTTTTATCATTTGAAACTGAATTGCATTACACTAATTTTGATTATGATAAAGTAGATGTCACTACTGGAGGTACGGCAACAGTTGGTGGTACGACTTTCACAGGTACAGCTAACAATTCGTATGAAATTGATGGAAATATTTCTGCTTTCTCAATGGTTTTCGGACCAACAATTGACTTTGACATTAGAGAAGATCTTGAATTTTTCTTAGGTAGTGGTATTGGTTTTTCAACCTATAATGATGAAATTAAATCAGTAGGGGGGTCTACAGGGCTTTCATATGATGAAGATTTCACTGATTTTACCTTGAAATTCAAAACCGGTGTAAACTATTTGATTGCTTCTGATACATTTGTTCAAGCTGAATATGGTTACAATTTTGTTGATTCTGGAATTGAAAATTATTCGGATGATTTTAGCGCAAACAGCTTTAATGCAAGATTAGTTTTTAACTTTTAGTTTGTGATACAGAAGACTAGGATGCAAATTCCCTAGTCAACTCATTATTGGTATTCACTAAAGATTTCTGATGAAATTCCATCTTTCTTTAAGAGTAAAACATTAAATGGTTCCTTTTTTCCATATATAGGATTATCCATTCCAGGAGAACCAATAGGCATTCCAGGAACCGATAACCCAATTGCATTTTGTGGCTTTTCTTTCAAAAGTTTTTTTATGTCTTGAAAAGGAACATGCCCCTCTATCACATAGCCATCTATTAAAGCAGTATGACAAGAGGAAAATTTTCTATTAATGTTTAATTTTTTGCTAATTTTTAAGTTGCCTGTATTGGATTTGAGTACTTTTATTCCATTTTTTTCCAAGTGTTTGATCCATTCATTACAACATTTACATGTTGGGCTTTTCCATACTGTTAAAGTATCATCAGCACTTACTAATGTGAAAAAAAATATTATTAAAAGTAAAATCTTCATATTTAACAAATAATACATTTAGAGATAATTTTAATCAATTAATCATCATCAATTAAAATACGATGTGTAGTACAATCAAGTTTTTTTAAGATTTAATTTCAATGAATTATAACCAAGTTTTTGAAAGCCTATTTCTTGAAGAAACATAAGTTGCCAATCAGATGAACTTGGATTGTTATATAAAATAGATGTGCAATTATATTTTAGAGCCAATCTAACAATATTTTCTATGAATATTTTGAATATTTTTGTCTTTCCAATTGGGCCTGGTATAATTAATCTTTTAACTACAAAATCTCTTTTTTGTTGTGCTTCAAAAATGTATAAACCCAAAATATAATTTCTTTTATCAGTTGCAACAATAACATCGGTAAAAATCTTTTTATGTTCTGCTATTCTTTTTGATGAAGATTTATTTAAAAGTTTGTTGAAATTCTTTATTTTAGATTTTGGCGAACTCTCATTAAATAAAAGTAATGCTTGTTCTTTTTGTGTTTTTTGTAATGAGGAAATATAAAAGGTATCCTTGCCATTTTTTCTATTAGAGTGATTATTAGTATCTTTGCTGAACACAATCATACGTTTATCAGAAAATTTTTTTTTTAGATTTGATCCATGTCAAAATTTAAAAAAATGTTTGTGTAATGACATAAATCAATTGATAATAGATTTATGATCAGAACAAATTCTAATATCGTTCCAGGTTTAAAAAAGTGTAATAAATGCATTCATTGTTCTGTTCGTATGATCGCTTTTTGTGGTGTTATGGAACATCAAGAACTTAATAAGCTAGAGGTTTTGTCTAGGGACAAATTTCTTGAAAAGAATGAACATGCTTTTTTTCAGGGTGATAAAGTCACAAATTATTATAATATAAGGAAAGGAAGTCTTAAGATTTACAAACTGTCGAAAGATGGAAGAAAACAAATTATTGGATTTTTATTTCCTGGTGATTTTATGGGCATGTCTCATGAAGATTCATTTTCTTATAGCGCTGAGTCACTAGAGAAAACAATGTTATGTAAATTTAATAAAGTAGCACTAGAAAGTTTTTTTATTAAATTTCCAGAAGTAGAAAACAAAATACTGAATTTGGTGAATTATGAGCTTTCTGCAGCTCAAGATCAAATATTTCTTTTGGGAAAATGTTCTGCAAAAGAAAGGTTACTTCAATTTTTTCATAATATTTCAAAACAAAGAGAGAAATTAGGTTGGGTAGAAAACCCAATACATTTACCAATGCCTCGTTCAGATATTGCCAATTTCTTGGGTTTAACCATAGAAACTATTAGTCGCTCACTTTCAGAATTAAAAAGTAATAATATAATTAAGATGGTCGGGACTAACGATATATTTCTTAATGTTAAAGAAGATTTTGTTTATTGATATAAACCAAAAAAGATCATTTCAAGTTTGCCTCACCTACTTGTATTTTGAAATAATTTCTTCTCTTACATAGATTGAATTAGGCACAAATAAACCTTCTTTTGATATAGGTCAAATTCGCAGAAAATTTTAATGTTAAGTTATTTAGTATATGTATTTAATTTGGGCAGCGTTATTAGTGGTGATTAGTGTATTGCTTTTATATGTAACATTAAAATTTTAGTAGAACTAGTCATATTGTCGGTTTGTTGTGGTCGGTTTATATGGTGCCGGAGTTGCAGAGGAGCGCCTCATTCCCCCAGCCATCGTATTAAGTTATCCGTAGTTATTTGGGTAGTCATTTGACTACGGATAACTTTTTGATGATTTTGGGGCAGGAGAATAAACCCTGCTACCTATTTTTTTACTTAGAAAAACTTTCTAAATCTTTTAAATCCTTTTCTATTGTGTTGTCTAGGTTTAGAAGCCTCATGTATGTTGATCGAAGAATGGCTTTTAGAAGTATAGAAGACTTTTCAAATTCCTTTTGTAAAGTTTCTCTAGTTATTTTTATAGCAGATGAATCCTTGGCTGCCTTTGCTGTTACAGTCCTTTTGGTATTTAACAAGATTGATTGTTCACCAAATATCTCATTTTCATTAATAAACCCAACCTTAATTCCCTTTTCAGAAATAACCTCAACTTCACCTTCCTTTAATAAGTAAGCAAAATCTGATTCATCATTAAAGTTGTAAATTGTAGTTCCTGCTTTCCAAGAAACTAAATCATTATCCATTTTTAGCTATTCTCCAGTTTCATTTTATTAGATTTTTATAAGATTCTTCTCAGATACAATTCATGAACTCCTTAAATTATAAGCTTTATAATCTGATGCTTATACATAAACATTAACATGAATTATTTAAATTTTTATAGATTAAAAAAAAATATTTTTTTTAAATTAATTTGTAGTAAATGAGTTTTGTGAAAAATTTTTATCAAAGATAACTACTAAATTTTATTATTCTTGAACTTTTTATGATTATTTTTTATAAGTTATTTGGAAATTAATAAGATATGGAAGAAATTCTTGAAATTAGAGATGCGTGTAAGACTCCCTTAGAGCTTTTAAAAAGCAAAGCTTTTTCTCAATATTTGAACATTTATAAGAATCAATTTGTCAAAGAACTTAAGTTTCGCGAAAATACTGATCAAAAAGAAGAAGTTCGCCATAAGATAGAGTTTATAAAATCAATTATACCTTTGACATTTATTAAGATCTTTAAAGGAAAAAAACCTTTTCCTGTAGATGAATTGGCGGTGCATAGACAGAGTGTTAAATTTATAGATGGGGCGTTTCATAATTATAGAACAAAATCCTATACTAG
>CAYYMX010000096.1:0-4398 GCA_964473045.1 uncultured Alphaproteobacteria bacterium
GATTGGGGGACTGCACTTTCTCCAATTTACAAGGCCTTCCAAAAAAAAATTCCAGTACATGTTTGGGTTGATGAAACAAGACCAAGAAATCAAGGTTCATCGCTGACAGCATGGGAACTAAAAAATGAGAATGTACCATACACTATAATATGTGATAATGCAGGAGGGCACTTAATGCAAAATGGGAAAGTTGATTTGTGTTTGGTTGGTAGTGATAGAACAAGTCTTAATGGAGATGTATGTAATAAGATTGGCACATATTTGAAAGCAATAGCAGCTTTTGAAAATAAAATTCCTTTTTATGTGGCTTTACCTACCTCAACCATAGATAGAAATTTAACAAGTGGAATAAACATTCCAATTGAGAATAGAGGAAAAGAAGAATTATCAGATATTAGATTTTTCGAAAAAAAAAAATTAAAAGTGAAATCAATTTATTTTAAGAATGCTAAAATTTTTAACCCTGCATTTGACGTAACACCATCTAAATATATAACAGGACTAATAACCGAAAAAGGAATTTGCAAACCCAATTTAAAGTCAATCAATCAAATATTTGAGAAATGAGCAATTCTACAAAAAAAAAAATTATATTAGCATCTCAAAAGTTTGTTGAAGTTGGATTTAATATCGGTTAAGAAGGTAATATTAGTGTAAGGAAAAGAGGAGAAATTTTAATTACACCTTCAGGAATAAACGCATTGGACATGAAAGAAAGTGATATTTCAGTAATAGATCTAAATGGCAATTCAAAAAACAATATAAAACCATCTAGTGAAGTGAAAATTCATTTAGCAATTTATAATAACAAAAAAACTGCTGGTGCAATTGTTCATTGCCACTCACATTGGGCATCAGTTTTGTCGTGTCTTAGAAAAAAAATTCCTGCTTTTCACTATATGGTTGCTGAACTAGGGGGAACTGAGATAAAATGTGCAGAATATGCTACTTTTGGAACCAAGCAGTTAGCTGAAAATGTAGTTAGATCATTAAGAGATACTAAAGGATGTTTAATATCAAACCATGGACAGATATGTTTTGGCCAGGATCTCTCCGAAGCTATTCACTTGTCTTATGCGATAGAGAAGTTATCTAAGCAATATTATTTTTGTTTTATTTCAAGAAAAACAAAATTGTTAGATAATGAAGAAATAAAAAAAGTCTTAAATAAATTTAAAAGTTACAAGGCTAAACATTAAATCTGAATGTAATTATATCCCCATCTTTTACTATGTAATCTTTCCCCTCATACCTTAGTTTTCCTTGGTCCTTACAACTTTGCTCACCATTAAACTCTAAAAAATCATCAAAACTAATTACTTCGGCTTTAATAAATCCTTTTTTAAAATCTGTATGTATTTTTGCAGCAGCATTTGGGGCATCTGTCCCACTTTGACAAGACCATGCCCTTGATTCAGTTGGTCCTGAAGTAAAAAAAGTTATTAAATCAAGAAGATTATATCCCTCTCTAATTAGTATAGATAAGCTTGTTTCATGAAGCCCAATGGATTTTAAAAACTCCTCTTTTTCAGAAATATTTTCTATTAGTGCAATTTCTGATTCAATAGCAGCAGAAATTTTTAGTACTTTACAAAACTTTTCTTGGGCATATCCTTCAACTTTTTGACTAAAAAAGTTTCCTTCTACTAGAGACTCTTCATCAACATTGCAGACATATATGAAAGGTTTTAAAGTGAGAAAATTATAATTTTTAAGAATTTTAAATTGGTTATTGTCAAATTTACATTGATTAAGGAATATACCTTCATTCAATTTTTTTTCTGCCTTTTCAAGGCTATTAAGTAATTCTAAATCTATTTTCAAACCTTTATTTTTCTTTTTTAAATTCTCAATTATATTTTTAAGTTTAGTTTGGTCAGAAATCATTAGTTCAGTTTCGATAATCTCAATATCATTAATTGGATCAATATTATTTTCTACATGAGTGATGTTTTTGTTTTCAAAACACCTCACAACGTGGATTATTGCGTCAACTTCATACAAATTTGATAAAAATTTATTTCCTAGTCCTTCACCTTTGCTTGCTCCTTTTACAAGTCCTGCAATATCAACAAATTCAAGTTGATTGAAGATAGTGTTCTTTGACTCTGAAATTGCAGATATTTTTTTCAATCTATTATCAATTACAGAAACTTTGCCGATGTTTGGTTCAATTGTGCAAAATGGATAATTTTTAGAATCTGCTATTTGAGTTGATGTTAGTGCGTTAAATAATGTTGATTTTCCAACATTAGGCAGCCCCAATATTCCACAATTAAAACTCACAAGTTATTCCTTATTGATATCATTAAGAAATAGTTTAAATTCCTTTTTAATAATTAATTTAAAATTTGTAATTATTTTTTTTTTTAGAAAATTTATTAACAAGACTTCAGATTTTTTAAATTTTTCTAATACAAAGGCCTCAGCAGATTTTTTTCCGTCATCAACTTCATTATTTCTAATTCCAATTTTAATTCTAAAAAAGTTGTTACCAAGATTTTTAATTATATCCTTGATTCCATTATGCCCCCCATCCCCACTTGAATTTTTAATACGAATTTTGCAAAGATTCATGTCTAAATCGTCTTGAAAAACTATAACATTCTCTGGATATTTGATTTTAAAGTAATCAAAAACTTTTTTTATAGGTTTGCCAGAGGAGTTCATATAGGTTGTTGGTTTAAATAATAAAACTTCTTCCTCAAAAACTTTTTTTTTAGTTAAAAAACCTTCAAACTTTTTTTTAAAAATTGGGAATTCAAAATTTTTCGAAATTTGGTCAACCAAATCAAATCCAATATTGTGTCTGGTTTTTTGGTATTTCTCTCCTGGATTACCAAGGCCAACAATTAAAATCATCTATAGAATAAGAATGAATTACTTATTTTTTTCATTATCTTTATTTTCACCTTTGGCCTGTTCTTTTTGTTCTTTTGTATCATCACTTTCAGTTTTTTCTTCAGTTTGTTCTTCTCCTTCAACCTCATCAGTTTCTTCTGTTGGTTCTTCTTCCTCTTCCTCAACCTTCATTACTGTTGGAGGTGCTAGTGTAGCCACTGTAAAATCTCTGTCTGTTATTATTGTTTTAACTTCTTGGTCTAATTTAATTGAACTGATATGGATACCATCTCCAATTTCTAATCCTTCTAGATCAGCTTCTAAAAACTCTGGAATTTTTGATACAGGGGCCTTAAGTTCTATTTCATGCCTTACAATGTTTAAAACTCCACCTTGTTTTAAGGCGTTACATTTATTTTCATTAATAAATTTTACAGGGACAGATAAAGTAACTGTTGTGTTTTCTCCAACACGCAAAAAATCAATATGTATTATATTTTCTTTTACTGGATGTAGTTGGAGATCTTTAGGTAAAACTTTGTAGATATCATCTTCAAGCTTAATTTCACATTGTCTAGAAAAAAAACTTTTGTTTTGAATTTCTAACTTAAGCTTTTTATTGTCTATAGAAATTAAAATAGGATCTTTTTTCTCACCATAAATGATGGCAGGAATCTTATTTTCTGATCGTAATGCTCTTGAATTTCCTGTTCCTGAACCAACTCTTTTTTCTGCAATAATTTTAACTATATCATTCATAAAAAATTCCTAAATCTAAGCAAACAAACTTGATACTGATTTGTTCTCAGTAATTCTTTCAATTGCTTCTCCGATAAGTGAGGCAATTGAAAGTTGTTCTATTTTTGGTGATTGTTTTACATCATCTGTTGCTAAAATACTATCAGTAATTATCATTTTATCGATCGGCGAGCTATTAATTCTTTCAATTGCTGGATCTGATAGGACTCCATGAGTTACATAAGAATATACAGATTTAGCACCATGATTTTTTAATGCTAAGGCAGCATTTGTTAGAGTGCCAGCAGTATCACAGATATCATCAATAATAATGCAATTTTTTTTTGAAACTTCACCAATAATATTAACAACTTCAGATACACTTGCTTTTTCTCTTCGTTTATCAATAATTGCCAACTCGGAATTAACCCTTTTAGCAATAGCTCGTGCTCTAACAACCCCTCCAACATCAGGAGAAACTACGACAAGATCTTTTCCAGAAAACTTTTTTTTTATATCTTCAATGAATACTGGTGCTGCAAAAAGATTATCTGTTGGTATATCAAAAAAACCTTGAATTTGTCCTGCATGTAAGTCAACCATTAATGCTCTATCCGCTCCTGCTATACTTATAAGGTTTGCAACTAATTTTGCTGATATTGGTGTTCTTGGTCCCGACTTTCTATCCTGTCTTGCGTATCCATAATACGGCATGATAGCAGCGATTCTTTTTGAAGAACCTCTTTTTAGTGCATCTATAGTTATCAAGAGTTCCATAACATGATCATTAGCAGGAAATGAGGTTGATTGAATAACAAA
>CAYYMX010000097.1:0-4147 GCA_964473045.1 uncultured Alphaproteobacteria bacterium
GAAGATATTGCAAAAGAAGAAATTAATGACAAACCAATTAAACCTGCATTAATTAGAAGACCTGCTGCTGATAATAGAGCAATTAATGAAGCGTTAGAATTGATAATTGATTCAAAAAAACCCATTATTCTTGCAGGGAATGGTACTATTAGAAAAAGAGCTTCTAATAGACTTAGGGATCTAGTTAAGAACCTTGGAATAGGAGTTATTAACACATTTATGGGTAAAGGTGCTGTATCGGTCAATGACGATCATTGTTTGTTTACTATAGGTTTAGGTAGTGGAGATTACAACAATCTAGCAATAGATGAGTCAGATTTAGTGATTGCCATTGGATATGATCTAGTTGAATACAGTCCCTCAGCTTGGAATAGAATAGAAGGAGGCAAAAAAAAAATAATACATATAGATTATACACCAGCCGAAGTGGATAGAGATTATCTTCCTAATGTCGAAATAATTTCAGATTTGGCTGGAGCACTTTTTCAACTGAATAAAGCTTTAATTTCAAAGGTAAAGTCTCAAAATCTTCCATTATTTGACATAAAATCAAGAGAAAAATCCAGATTAAAAATGCTCAATCATCTAAATAAAAATAATAACGACAATGCGTTTCCAATGAAACCTCAGAGAATTTTATCAGATGTTAGAAAAATAATGGATGATGATGATATTCTGCTTTCTGATGTTGGGGCTCATAAAATGTGGGTTGCAAGAGAATACAACTGTCCTAAACCTAATACCTGCCTGATCTCAAATGGATTTTGCACAATGGGATTTGCACTACCTGGTTCCATAGGGGCAAAGATGGTCTTTCCAGATAGAAAGGTTATATCAATAAATGGAGATGCTGGATTTTTAATGAATGTACAGGATCTGGAAACAGCGGTTAGAAACAAAATAAATGTAGTGGCAGTTGTTTGGCTTGATGGAGAATATGGACTCATAAAATGGAAACAGCAAGTGCAATTTAAAGGAAACCATTCAGATCTAAAATTTGAAAATCCTGATTTTTCAATATTGGCTAAATCCATGAATATGTGGGGAACTCAAATAAAATCTGCTGAAGATTTTATTCCTGCACTTGAAGAAGCCTTCAAACAAAAAGGACCTGCTATAATTGGAGTGCCGGTAGATTACTCTGAAAATATGCGATTAAGCAAACATTTAGGTAAGGTTTCGGCAATTATTTGATGTTTCTAAGACTGACAATTTTCTTAACTCTAATTTTTGTACAAACTCATGGTTTTGCTAAAGTTTGTGAACCAGAAATAATTAAATCTGAATCTGAAATTATTAAAAAACTTAAAATTTGTAATAGAGGTGACAAAATAATGGTTCTACACGACCTAAAAGTTAATGCTGATAGCTTAATATTAAAAATATGTGATTTAAAACATACTGTCATTTCAAGAGATGAAATAAATATAATTCACAAAAGAAAGAGTGGGTTAACCTTAATATGTATTTATGACCCATCTTTTTAGATCTAATTTACTTTAAAGTATGGTAATTCTTCTGTATTAGTTACTCCCATAGCTGCAATTCTTTCAATAACTTGTAGTGCTTTTTGAAATTTTCTTTCATTAATGTCTCCAGAATTCTTAGTAAAATTTTCACCGCAAATAGCTATTCCATAATTTGTTTGAACTGGTCTTATTACCCTCCCCTTACTTAATCCATCACTTAAAGTTGAAAAAATAAACTCTTCCTGCTGAGGAATAGTGATTTCTTTTTCAAATAAAAAATTTCTAACCTTTTTTTCAGCATCAATTGTCAAATTCCAAAATTCCGTTTCAGAGTTTGTTAATTCTCCTGAAACATAATTAAAAGCCAAGCAGAATGATAAAAATAATTTTTCATATATATTTGCATCACGCCATGCTGAGGTCTCCATATTTTTCCAGATCGTGTGATTCATATCAGAAAAAATTTTTGGCACTCTATCAAAAAACACCTTATGAAGACTTTTATCATCCTTT
Organism: uncultured Alphaproteobacteria bacterium; assembly: GCA_964473045.1. Lineage (GTDB taxonomy): Bacteria > Pseudomonadota > Alphaproteobacteria > Methylaequorales > Methylaequoraceae > CAYYMX01. The sequence goes on from CAYYMX010000097.1 coordinate 1,983, forward strand.
GGTTTTTCAATTTTATTATCTTTATAGAGATCAGTTGCTGCGTATTTTTTACATAAAGGACAAGAATCATCTGACAACAACTTTTTTTTGTATACCAAAGAACATCTTTTTCGTTCATCATCTAAGCCTTCACATAATAGGAATGTAAAGTCTCGATCTTTAGTAAACTGAGCTTTGCTAATCCAGTTAAATCTGTTTTTAAATTCTAAGTATGATTTTCTATGATGCATTAATTCCCACTTAAGCTTTTCAACTGGGCCAAAAGTCGTAAAATTTGAACTTACATCAATTACTAAACATTCTTTTTTATTCTTTGCTGATCTCAAACCTCTCCCAACTGATTGACCCCAAAAAACTTTTGATAATGTAGGTCTTAAATGCACAATAATATTACAATTAGGATTATCCCAACCTTCAGAAAGTACTCCAACCGAAATTAAGCATTCTAAAATACCTTTCTCATGATCATCTAAAATTTTCATTCGTTCCTTTAGAGGAGTTTTAGCTGTAATTAACTCAACTTTTAAATTTAAATTTTCAACTTGTTTTTTAGTTTCTTCAGCGACTAAAACATCAGGGCAAAACCATGCAGAAATTGGCTTCTCATCAATGTTTTTTTTTTGTTCAAGATATACGTTACATGCATATTCAATCATTGAGGATTTTATTATAGCATTGGATAATTGCTCTATTGGAAAATCTCCAGTTGAAATATCCATTTTTTCTAATTCCAAATCATGTATAAAAAAAGATAGATATTTAGCTGGAACGAGAACTCCTTCTTCAATAAGCTCTTCAATATCAGCACAATCAATTATAGCATGAAATGCCAGACCAAGCTGATCTTTTTGATCTCCTGTTCTTCTTTCCGGTGAAGCTGTCAAACCAAGTAATTTTGCTTCTTCCTTTGCAAAGTTATCAAATTGGTCAAGTAATTCTTTATAAGCTTGTCCATTAGGCGAAACTCTATGAGCTTCATCAATAATTAAAAGGTCACAATTTTTGATTGCGTTAAGCAAAAAATCTCTTGATCTAAGGTTGGTGGAAATAAGTACATCATAATTGGAAAACGGTTTTCCTTCCTCAGACAAACCAAGCTTTTTTACTTTGTGATCGCTAGACAAGCCTTTTTCCAGCTGTTCTAGCAATACTAATCTATGGCATAAAACAACAATTTTTTTATTTTTGTAGAACCTATTTATTATTTCACTTGCAAGAACAGTTTTTCCAGCACCTGTTGGAGCTTTTAATATAAATTTTCTATGTTTCCCAACTATATTTGGAAATTGATCAATAACTTTTTCTTGCCAACGTCTTAATTTCATAAGTTTTTTATTTTAGTATATTTTTTGTTGATTATCTATTATCAATATGTTTTTTAATATAAAAGTAAAATGCGTATTCATCTTTTAAAATCAAAACTTCATAAAGTAACTGTAAGCGATGTTTTTCTTGAGTATGAGGGGTCGTGTGCAATTGATACCACTTTAATGGATGCAGCATCAATTAATGAATACGAAATGATTCATATTTATAATCTAACTAATGGAAATAGATTTACTACCTATGCTATAAAAGCTGAAAGAAACTCTGGAATAGTTTCACTTAATGGAGCTGCTGCCTTTAAAGGAAATAAAAGTGATAAACTAATAATTTGCACATATGTGGATATTGAGTCTTCAAAGGTAAGGCTTCACAAACCCAAATTAATTTATTTTAAAGAAAATAGTAATACAATTGATCATATCAAATCCAAAATACCTATTCAAAAAAAAGGGAAAATTGTTAATTTTTAATCTGATGTTTAATTATGTCTAGAAATATGTGGATTTTAGTTACATTAATACTAATACTAATGGTAAGTTCCTTCTGGTTCAGAAAAAACCGCGAAGCCCCTCCCTGGGTCAAGTGCAAAGAATCCTTATTTGAGCAAGTAGTTTTTAAAAGCTGTACACCTAGTTCATTTGTAGCCCCTCGTTCAACAGAAGACGTAATGCGGGATGTAGAAAGTTTAGACGAACAAAATTTACCTTATGAAGCACCATCAGAAATGGAAAAAAACTAATTTATTAATTTAAAATACTTTGTAATAATAGATACAAATTTTTTAATGCCGCTTTAGCTCAGTTGGTAGAGCAACTGATTTGTAATCAGTGGGTCGGGAG
>CAYYMX010000098.1:0-3994 GCA_964473045.1 uncultured Alphaproteobacteria bacterium
CACGCGAACAATCTCCAGTATATTGTAAAGATATCAAAGCTGATGGTGCAATGTCAGTGTTGTTAAAAGAGGCTCTTCAGCCAAACTTAGTTCAAACTCTTGAAAATAACCCTGCCTTTATTCATGGTGGACCTTTTGCAAATATAGCTCATGGATGCAATACAGTGATTGCTACAAAAACTGCTTTAAAACTAGCTGATTATGTTGTGACCGAGGCAGGTTTTGGAGCAGACTTAGGAGCTGAAAAGTTTCTTAACATCAAGTGCAGAAAGTCAGGTGTTTCTCCATCTTGTGCTGTTATGGTAGCAACGGTTAGAGCGTTAAAACTTCACGGAAATGCTGATCCTAAAAATCTTGGCAAAGAGGACCTAGTAGCACTTGAGTCTGGTTTACCTAATCTTCTTAGGCACTTAGAAAACATATCAAAGTTTAATATTCCAACTGTTGTAGCTTTAAATAGATTTCCAACTGATACGGAAAGTGAAATAAAAAAAGTTATAGAAGTTTGTGAAAAATCTGGAGTTAATGCAATTCTTTCAGAGCACTGGGCTAAAGGTGGAGAAGGGGCTGCAGATTTGGCAAAGACTGTAGTAAAGACAATAGAGAATAAAGAAGGAAAATTAAAGTTGCTTTATAATGATAAAGATGCTCCCGAAGAAAAAATTAATAAAATAGCAAAAGAAATTTATAGGGCAAAAGAAGTTACTTTTTCAGCTCAAGCTAAGAGAAAGTTGAATGAAATTTCCGATCATGGTTTTAATCACTTTCCGGTTTGTATGGCAAAAACACAATATAGTTTTAGTATAGATCCCAGTAAAAAGTGTGTGCCCAAAGATCATACTTTGCAAGTTAGAGAAATAAGACTGTCGGCTGGTGCAGAATTTATTGTTGCTATTGCTGGAGATATTATGACTATGCCCGGACTTCCAAAAAAACCAGCCGCTTATGAAGTTCATGTTGATTCAACTGGAAAGATTCAAGGATTGTTTTAATTAGAACTTTGATAGGTTTTTAAAAATTGATTTGAAACTATTTTATCTGAAAAGTTTTTTATTACTAATTTTCGACTATTTTCTCCAAACTTTTTTATTAAATTTAAATTTTTTAAAAGTTTTTCTATAGCATTTGCAATAGATAATGGATTTTTTGGTGCAACCAAAATACCATTATAATTGTTTTTACATATTTCTCTACAACCCGGAACATCAGTAGCAATAATAGGAAGACCACAGCTAGCTGCTTCTAGTAAACTCTTTGGCAACCCTTCCCTATAAGATGGTAAGATGGAAATTTTTGACTTGTTTAAATAAGGAATGACATTTTCTACTTTACCCTTCCAGATAATAATCTTTTTTGATTGCCAGATGAGAATTTGATCTTTTGAAATTGAAGATCTATTTTTTTTATCTGGTTTACCTAATAATAGTACTTTTAAAAAGATTTTTTTTTTTCTTAAGTGTATAATAGCATCGATTAGTTCAAAAATTCCTTTGTCAACAAGAAGTCTAGAATGTAAAATTATATCGTAAATTTTCTTTGTATTTTTTTTTGCAAATTTTAATGTGTCTACTCCAGATCCTTTAATTATTTTAAATTTGTCAGTAGTCACAACCTTATTTTCCAAAAAAAAACTTAAATCATCTTTATTTTGAAAGATAAAAATTGAATTTTTTTTTGAAATAAAAAGTTTAAGCAATGTTAAAAAAACAAATTTAAAAAACCTTGTTACAAGTTTTTTATTTAAAAATAAGTATCCAAGGCCAACTACACAAAAAATTAATTTAATCTTTTTGCATAATATTCCCGAGATGATTGAAGTATAAAGAATTGGCTTTAATGCTATGCTTTGAATAATATCTGGCTTAATAATCATAACTGTTTTGCAAAAAGATATAAAACAAAGGAATTCTTTTATTGGATTTACAGACTTTCTATCAAAATTAATATTTTGAGTTTTAAACCCCATTGATTTTATTTTTTTTTCATACTTTGAAAACTTCGTTAGTATTATTACTTCAAAATTGTTTTCCAGTGCTTTTTTTGCCTGAGCTACTTTATGAGATAAAAAGTATTCGTCTTCACTAACAAAATATAAAAGTTTGCATTTTTTCATATATTTCTAAATAATCAAATATGATCTATTATATTATCTTGGGTGTAATTATAACAACTATTTTACTTGTTAAATTAACAGAATTTATTCATTTACCTCATGAGAAATTTAGAAAATATGTTAAATTTTCTTTAATATTGTTTATCTTATTAATAATTTCATTCTTGTTTAGGTTTTTTCCTGCTGTTGTTGCTGCAATCCCGGGAGTATTTTTGGTTTGCTATAGGTGGAGGTTCTTGATTTCTATACTTTCAGAATTATTTTACAGAAAAAAATCAAGTAATTTTTCTTCAAAAAATGCTATGTCAAGAAAAAATGCGTTAGATATTCTTGGTCTTAAAGAAGGTGTAAGTAAAAAAGAGATTTTAGAAACTTATCAAAGTTTGATAAAAAAAAATCATCCTGATTTAGGTGGTTCTGATTGGATAACAAAACAAATTAATCAAGCAAGAGATACTCTTTTAGGTTGAGATTTTTTTTTTTTTAAGTACGCTGAATTTTTAAATAAGAATGAAAAAAATTACTAAAGCAATTTTTCCAGTAGCTGGTCTTGGCACTCGTTTTTTACCTGCAACTAAAGCAATTCCAAAAGAAATGCTAGTGATTCTTGATAAACCAATCATTGAATGGGCAGTTTTGGAAGCTTTCAAATCCGGTATAGATAAAATGATTTTTGTGATTTCTTCACAAAAAGATTCAATTCTTGAGCATTTTCGAAATTCTGAATTATTAGAACAGGTTTTAAAAAAGAAAAAGAAAAATAATGAAATACATTTAATTACTTCACAATCAAAACTAGGAAAATTTTTTTCTGTTATTCAGAATGAACCAAAAGGTCTAGGTCATGCAGTTTGGTGTGCAAGGAAATTTATTGATAAAGATGAAAGATTTGCTGTTATTTTGCCCGATGACATCATTATGTCAGAAATTCCTGTTACTAAACAGATTATGAAAGTTTCTAATAAAACAAGAGGTGCTGTTGTTGCTTTAGAAAGTGTTGCGATGAAAGATGTATCAAAATATGGAATAGTGGAATCAGAAAAACAATTTGATAAATTTTTTATAAAAAAAATTGTTGAAAAACCTGAAAAATCTAAAGCTCCTTCTAATCTTTCAGTTGTAGGAAGATATATCTTGCATTCTGATATTTTTAAATATCTTGATCTAAAAAAAAAAGGATTTGGTAATGAAATACAATTAACGGATGCACTTAACACATTAACAAAATCTTTAGGTCTGTATGGAGTAGAATTTGAAGGTAATAGATTTGATTGTGGAAGTAAACTTGGCTTTATTAAAGCAAATCTTTTTTTTGGACTTAACGACAAAGAAATAAAAAAAGATCTAAATAGTATAATAAAAAGAATATGAAGATTACTATTATTGGAACTGGTTATGTTGGCCTTGTCTCTGGAACTTGTTTTGCAGAGTTTGGCGTGCAAGTCACATGCATAGATAAGGATCATGAAAAAATAAAAAAACTCAAGCAAGGCATTATTCCTATCTATGAGCCTGGTCTTAATGATTTGGTCAAAAAAAATATGAATGAAAAGAGACTTTTATTCGAAACAGACTTAAAAAGAAGTTTTGAAGAGGTGGATGCAATCTTTATTGCTGTAGGGACTCCATCAAGAAGAGGTGATGGGCATGCTGACCTGACCTATGTTTATGAAGTAGCAGAAGAAATCGCAAATTTATTGGATAATTATGCAGTTATAGTAAATAAATCAACTGTGCCTGTTGGGACTGCAAAAAAAGTTTTTGAAATAATTAAGAAGAAAAATCCAAACCAAGAGTTTGATGTTGCTTCCAATCCAGAATTTTTGAGAGAAGGTTCAGCAATAAATGATTTTATGAGACCAGATAGAGTTGTTATTGGTT
>CAYYMX010000099.1:0-3825 GCA_964473045.1 uncultured Alphaproteobacteria bacterium
AAATAAATTAACAAGAAAAAATAAAAAAAACCAATGCCATTGACTTATGTTTTATCAAAATGTAAAACTGTAAAAGTAATAAGGAAATATTAATAATGAAAAATTATTTTTTGCTTGCGGCTGGAATATTGTTTTTATCTAGTTGTACACAGGACTTTGTTGGGGATAGTCTCCTTTTTGATACTACTTTCGAGAAATTGAATACTGCAGATCATATTGATTGTTTAGGTCAGTGCACAATTAAGATTCACAATCCTTAAATCAAGTATATAATTTAGTCTTCTGATATCTGGTGTTGTTTAAAAAAAACCAGTACAGCATTGACTTATGTTTCCCCAAAATGTAAAAATGGTTAAACTATTAAAATTATAAGGACTATACACATGAAAAATAAATATTTAGCTTTATTGGCTGGTGCTTTACTTATTTCCGGCTGTGAAACAATCGGAGGAGGTACTTCATCTTCTTCAACACCAGGTTATGAATATGGTGATTCTAAACAAGCCAACCTTCAGGCTTACTTGCAAAATGAAATAGGGGATAGAGTTTATTTTGAAACTGATAAGCATAATATTAGCTCTGCAGCTGCATATATACTTGAATCTCAAGCCAATTGGCTTAAAGCAACTCCTGGATTCCAATTGATAATTGAAGGTCATTGTGATGAAAGAGGTACTAGGGAGTATAACTTAGCACTGGGTGAAAGAAGAGCTAATTCAGTCAGGGATTTTTTGGTTTCTCTAGGTGTTGAATCAGGAAGGGTTACTACAATAAGTTATGGTAAAGAAAGACCAGCTGCCGATGGAACAACTACGGAAGCTTGGGCTGAAAATAGAAGAGCTGTTACAGTTGTAGGCAACTAAAGTTGTATGTACCCTTATAATTATGGAAGGGCTGATATATTATATTAGCCCTTAAAAAATGTTCTTTAGAATATTCATTCTTATATTATTATCAGTTTTTGTAGAACCTGTTTTTTCTCAGGATTTGGATGTAGATAGTTTGTTGTCTAGAATTGAAAGAATTGAAAGAAATGTATCGGATTTACAAAAGGGAAAACTTAATCAAATAGACAAAAATTTGTCAGCAGGTTACATATCAAGAAATGAATCTAGATTAGATGAAATTGAGACTAAAAATAGGAAGAACTTTGGATCTATCGAAGAATTAAGTAATAAAATTAAAAATTTAGATGAAAAATTAGATCTTATTAATTCTGACTTTCAATCTCGGCTAATTAAAATTGAAAAAAGATTAGAAGAATTTTCAAAAAGTCAAAAAAAAGAAGTACAAATTAATCCAAAAAACCAAGGTTTTGTTAATAATTCACCAGAACTAGAAGAAATAACTGCTAATGATCAAAATCAAATGTCTTCAAAAAAACAGGAAACCGAATTGCTAAATGAAGCAGATGTTAAAATAAAATATGAAAATGCTATAAAATTGTTGTGGGCTAGTAATTACGATGAAGCAAAAAAAGAGTTGATGGATTTAAAAAAAATTGGCCCAGTCGATTTAATGCCAAATATTCAATATTGGTTGGGAGAAGTTTTTTATGCACAAAAAGAATTTGAAAGAGCAATAGTAGAGTTTGGTGAAGGTTTAGAAAAATATCCCGATTCAATTAAAGGTCCTGATAACATGCTAAAATTGGGTTTGTCTTTTTCTAACCTTGGAAAAAAGAATGATGCATGCAATGTCTTGTATGAACTAGAGGTTAAATATAAAAGCTCTTCAAAAAATGTTTTAAAAAGAGCTTCATCTGAAAGAAAAAAACTGGATTGTCCAAAAGAATAAATGCAACACAAGGCAATTAATTCGTTTGAGTTTTCATCTATTATGGACTCATCTTTTGCGTTTGAAAATTTTCCGCATATTGGAGTTTGTGTTTCTGGTGGACCTGATAGCATTGCATTGCTGTTTTTAGCAAGTCAATGGATAAAAAAAAAAAAAGGAAAGATTACAGCAATTCATTTCAATCATAATTTAAGAAAAGAATCTACAAATGAGTCACATTTTGTAAAAAATTTTTCAAATAAACTTGATATTAGTTGCAAAATTTTGGACTGGGCTGGGCCAAAGCCCAAAACTAAAATAATGGAACTTGCAAGAGAAGAAAGATATCAATCAATAATAAATTATTGTCTAAGATATAAGATTGTTCATTTGATGACTGCTCATCATTCTGATGATGTTCTTGAGACCTATTTGATGAGACTGCGAAGAAGTTATACTACTTTGGGCTTATCAAGTATTCCAAAAATAAAGTATCATGATTCACTTCAAATTATTAGACCGCTAATAAATTGCCAAAAAACTAGATTGATAGACACTTGCATAAGTAATGGCCTTGATTTTGTTAATGATAAGAGTAATAAAAATTTAAAATTTGAAAGAGTTAGAATTAGAAATGAAATTTCTAAATACAGTTTTACAAAACTTCTATCAATTAGAAATAAGATTAAGAAAAAAATTCTAGAAAATACCAATGTTGAAAAGAATATAACTTCCTTTTTTCTCCAAAATATTGAATTTCTTGAGTATGGTCTTTTTAGGATAAATAAAAATGAATTTCTAAAGCTTACTGAAAGTCTAAGAACTGAAATTTTAAAAAAAATTTTAACTACTTGTTCAGGTAAGATTTTTCCTCCACGTTCGAATTCATTATTTTTTTTTCAAAAAAAAATAAAGATTGTAAAAAATTTTTTTTATACAATCCACTCATGTTGTTTAGAAATTGATGAAAAAAACATAAGTTTTTTTAGAGAAAGTTCTTTTACACACAAAAGAATGTTCGCTGGAATAATTATAAAAAAAAATCAATTGGGTTTTTGGGATGATAGATTTAAAATTTTTTCTAAAAAAAAAGAAATTGTTTGTGAAGTTATTAATGAAAAAAACTGGTTATTGCAAAAAAATGAATTCTTTTCAAAAAAAAATGAATTAAAACTTAGTTTTAAGATTTTAAAAACTTTACCTTTAATTTATTTTGGCAAGAAAAAATTAATTCCTTTTTTAAGTTCAAAAAGCGTATTAAAAAACTGTGGCATAGAAATGCTTTTTTCACCAGCAATACCATTAACAAAAAAAAATTTTTTTAAATATTAATTGAGTTTATATGTATATATAATTATATATGAGATTGGATGAATAATACATTGAAAAACATAGCTGTCTGGGCACTTATTGGTTTTTTGATTTTCTTGATACTTGATTTTTTTCAATCAAACAGAAATTCCTCAAACATTAGCGTGGTGCCTTATTCTCAGTTTCTAAGTGAAGTTAAAAAGGGTACAGTTTCCAAAGTAGAGATTAGAGGTAATAACATAATTGGTGTTTTTTCTAACGGAACTTCATTTTCTACTTATGCACCAAATGATTTAAGTTTAATAGATAAATTAGAAAAGAATAATGTAGAAATTATAGCCTTACCATTGGAGTCTAATTCCCCTGGGTTAATAGATATTCTCATATCATGGTTTCCGATGCTTCTTTTAATTGGAGTATGGATTTTTTTTATGAGGCAAATGCAATCGGGTAGCGGAAGAGCAATGGGTTTTGGTAAGTCAAGAGCTAAACTACTAAATGAAAACAAAGATAAAGTTACGTTTAAAGATGTAGCAGGAATAGATGAAGCCAAAGCAGAACTTGAAGAAATCGTAGAGTTTTTAAAAGATCCTTCTAAGTTTCAAAGACTTGGAGGAAAGATTCCTAAAGGTGCACTGCTAGTTGGTCCTCCAGGAACTGGGAAGACTTTATTAGCAAGAGCAATAGCTGGAGAAGCAGATGTACCTTTTTTCACTATTTCTGGTTCTGATTTTGTTG
>CAYYMX010000100.1:0-3614 GCA_964473045.1 uncultured Alphaproteobacteria bacterium
GTAGACTGGAAAAATCTAAAAAACTCTCATTACTTTATTTCTGATTCAATTACTACAATTTCTCCTACAAACCTTAAAAGCTTCTTAAGTAAATATGGTAAAACAATATCTATTGTCATTCATTTAGGAGCTATAACATCAACAACAGAAATGAATGCCAATCTAATAGTTGAAAATAACATCAGGGTTTCAGTCTTTTTGTGGAACTGGTGTTTTAAAAAAAAAAAAAGGTTTATTTATGCTTCATCTGCAGCAACTTATGGTAATGGAGAAAATAAATTTATTGATTCTGAAGATCAGAAATATTTAAACAAACTTTTACCACTAAATTTATATGGCTGGTCAAAACACGTATTTGATCAATTTGTAAGAAGAAAAAAATTAGAAAATTTAACGCCACCACAATGCGTTGGATTAAAGTTTTTCAATGTTTATGGGCCAAATGAAGAACACAAAGGAGAGATGAAAAGTATTGTTTTAAAAATTTTTCAAAAATTAAAAAAAAATTCTACCATTAAGCTTTTTAAGTCACATAATCCAAATTATAGGAATGGAGAACAACTCAGAGACTTTATATACGTTAAAGATGCTGTTGCAGTAATAAACTGGTTCATGTTAAATCCAAATCTAAATGGTTTGTATAATGTTGGAAGTGGAGTACCAAGAACCTTTAATGACTTAGCAATCTCTGTTTTAAAAAATTGCAATTGCGAAAAAAAGATAATGTACATAAATACACCAAAAGATATCAGAGAACAGTATCAATATTTCACCAAAGCAAATACTAACAAACTAAGAAAAACAGGATTTAGAAAAGATTTTCACTCTCTAGAGAATGGGGTAACAGATTATATTAGACACTTAAATTCAACTCAATTATAAAACTCCATGTATATCCACAATCTCAGCCCGGTTGCTTTTAAGATTCTAAATTTTCAAGTCTATTGGTATTCACTTGCCTATTTGTTTGGATTCTTAATAAGTATTTTTTTTAGCCATTATTTAATAAAAAAAAAATTAATCAAACTAGACAGTGGAATTATAGATGATCTCATCACTTATGCAATCTTGGGAGTAGTTATTGGTGGGAGATTAGGATACATCTTATTTTACAATTTAAATTTTTATTTGAATAATCCAGTCGAAATCGTAAAAATCTGGAATGGCGGAATGTCTTTTCACGGAGGTCTATTAGGATTAATAATTAGTACCTACTTGGTTTCAAACAAACAAACAAAAAGTTTTATTGAGCTTTTAAATTTAGTTGCGTGTTGTGGGCCAATTGGAATCTTTTTGGGAAGGTTAGCAAATTTTGTTAATGGTGAATTAGTTGGAAAACCAACAAACTCTTCATGGGGGGTGTTATTTCATCCAGAAGATGTCTTAAGACATCCTAGTCAATTATATGAAGCTTTTTTTGAAGGATTTTTAATTTTTTTTTTTCTATATTATTTTTTGAAAAAATTTGGAGAAAAAATAAATGTATTCTCTATATTTCTTATAGTTTATTCCGCATCTAGATTTATTATAGAATTTTTTAGAGAACCAGATCCTCACATAGGGTACGTATTTCTCAATTTAAGCACTGGTCAGATCCTCTGTATACCTATGTTAATATTTGGCATAGTTTTTATTAAATATGGAAAAAATTAATACAATTAAAAAATTTATAAAAAAAAATAATTCGATTTCTTTAAGTAGATTTGTACATTATTGCCTATACAATAAGAAAATTGGATATTACCAAAAAAAAAAAATAGGTCGGGATTTCACAACATCTCCGGAGATTAGCCAACTTTTTGGAGAATGTATTTCAATATTTATTCTCAATTTTGTTAGAAATTCAAACATTGAAAGTTTTTGCGAACTTGGCCCGGGAAATGGAACATTAATGAAAGATTTAATAATCACATTCTCCAAACTATCACACACAAAAAAAAAATTTTACTTGCACGAAAAATCTGAATTTCTAGCCTTAGAACAAAAAAAAATGATTAATTGTTTGAAAGATGAATTAACTGAAATTTTTTTTCTTAAAAAATTTAGTCTTAAAAAAAAACCTTTTTTCTTTTTTTGCAATGAGTTTTTTGACTCGCTCCCAACAAATCAATATATAAAAAGAAAAAATTCATGGTATGAAAATAGAATAAAGATATTTAATGAAAAATTTAAAAAAATTGAAAAAAAAACAGACTTTTATTCAAAAGATAAACTCTATGCTGAAGGAGATATAATTGAAAAGTCTCCTTTACTTAATCTGTATCAAAAAAGAATTTTTAAACATATTAAAAAGTTTGGTGGAGCACTTCTTCTGTTTGATTATGGACCTTACAAAAAAAGGAAGATTGATACAATTCAAGCAATTCATAAATCAAAGAAATGTAATTATATTGATTTTCCATTTAAATCGGATATCACCTACCACATAGATTTTGATGATTTTAAAGAAGTGGCAAAAGAATATGGGTTACATAGCTATGGACCTATATCTCAGCAGAGATTTTTATATTTTAATGGGATAAATGAAAGAGCCCTAAATTTGATAAAAAATAGTAATTTAAGTGATTTATCAAAGGGAAAAATTGAATTAGGTTATCAAAGGTTAGTAGATCCTCTCGGTATGGGAAGACTAATAAAATGTATTTTAATTACAAAAAATAAGAATTCTTTTAATATGTTTAGAAAATTATCATGATAAAAACGTTTCAAAGAGAAAATTTTATTTTTTGCTTTGCTTCTAGAAATGGAGGAGTAAGTGAAGATAGCTACAATTCACTTAATTGTGCTAATGGTAATGGCGATAAGTTTTACAATATTTTAAAAAACCGTGAAATAATTAGAAAGAAATTCTCCCCTAAAAAAAAAATCATTTTTGTTAACCAAATACACTCTAAGAAGATTGTAGAAATAAAAAACAATAATCCTAATATAAAATTTGCAGATGCCATGATATCTAGTAGAAATGATATTTCATTAGCTATTTTAACAGCTGATTGTGCACCAATTATAGTGTTGGGCAAAAAGAATTTTGGAATAATTCATGCAGGTTGGAAAGGTACTATCTCGGGAATTATTGAAACTTCCATAGAAAAATTCTTAAAAAAAGGTGAAAAATTAGAAAATATTTTTTGTCATGTTGGACCTCATCTACAAAGAAAATCATTTGAAATTAAAAAAGACTTTTTAACAAACATTAAAAGGCATGATATTGATTATCTAAAATTTATTTTAATTAATAAAAAAAAAATGTATTTTGATCTTTCAAAATTAATTCAATACATCTTTAAAAAACTTAAAATAAAAAATTTTGTAATTTCTAAAGAAGATACTTTTTCAAAACCTGCAAAATTTTTTAGCTACAGATATTATAACAAATTAGGAATTAAAAATTGTGGTAGGCAAATAAGTTTAGTTAGTATAAAAGATTAATAGAATAAAGAAAAAATTTTATTAAAACCATGAAGATCGTATCAGGCAACAGTAATTTTCCTCTTTCCAAAAGTATAGCAAAATATCTTGGAATACCTTTAGTAAAGGCAACAATTAAAAAATTTCCTGATAAAGAAATCTTTGTTGAGATTCAAGAAAATGTTAGAGGGGAAGATGTTTTTGTT
>CAYYMX010000101.1:0-3606 GCA_964473045.1 uncultured Alphaproteobacteria bacterium
TCATACATACTCCTTGTTACTTTTCTAAATTTACAAAAATTACCCTACAATGTGTCGGAGGCTATAAACAAAAAACCCCACTAAGTTTGCAAAGTATGTTTAATTTATTAAATAGTGATTGGTTAATTTATATTTAATGGCACTCCGTCTTAATTTCATAAATGTTATAGTTTCAAAATCTAATATTGAAAAATATTTTCATGTTAGCTTCGATGAGTTCTTTGATTCTTACAACCGTGATGGACGCTATAAAGCAGAGAGTGGTTTAAAGTACTATGACGACTATTTATTCGCTACAGGACATATGGATATGGGCCCTGTTGAAGACATTGTGAAATTTTTTGAGAAAGAAGGCCTGACTCCAACTGTCAAAATTAATGGAAAACATCATTTCAAAGACCTGTGCATTGCAGCAGAAGGCCTTGGATTATCTCTGCCCTGTGATTGGTTAGAATATGATGAAAAAGAACATTGTGTTTGGTTAAAAGGAACTAAAAAAGGAAAAATAATACATCCTTATGATATGGATCACCTCACATGGCTTGATTTAGGTGAGCCCGAAGGTTTTACCTAAAAATACTTTACGTATCGCTACACCAATATTCTACTTTTTCACTGATTTTTGCAGATATAGTTTAATGTTTTCCCAATTATTATAATTATTGATTATTTCATCAATGATCTTTTCTTCACCAAAGCTATTAGTTTCATAAACAAAGTTCAATAACACCTTAATATCAACCAAATAATTATCAGAGAAAAATTTTGTTGTTCTAATTTTTGCTCCTTTTAAAAAGACTGGTATTTCGTTAAGTAATTCGTCGCTCTTATCTTTGTTACAAGGTATGCACAGTGTTTGGAGGTTCCAAGGATGTGAACTTGGGAATTTTGATTTTGGAATAATATGATCAACATTTAGCATATTCATTTTTGTTATTGTTTGTCCACATATCATACAAGTAGCTAAATCCCTTGAAAAAATAATTGGTCGAACTGTATCAAATCCGATTTTATGCATCGCATTATTAATATTGAAAAAATACATAAATTCATTTCTCTTTGTACTGTCAATCTTATATTTAGCATACCATAATAAGAACATTGATTTATATGAGGATAAAATACCTTTTCCCTTTACTGAATCATTAGCAGTCATACTATTTACTTTTTTCTGAATGGAATGGATTTGATTAGATATTTTAGAATCAGACAAAATATAACTAACCAGATAACTTTGAATAAATCATACCAATAAAACGATTAATAGATATTTTTTCATTATTTTGGAAGGTCTTTATTAAACTTTTTCTTTATCTCACTTCTATAAATTGCCCATTGGTTTTCTCTAAAGTATTTAAGAGGGTCAGAAAAATCTTTTTCAATTTGATTCCTACTGGGCATTTTACCTCCATATACCATTTGAGTTTTAATTTCTTGCTCAATTATTGTCTCTAAATTGAATTTATTAGATAATTTATTGAATTCAGTCTTATTCATAATACCATGTTCATTAATCATTACTCTTACAAAAATAGAATCTAACGCGGTGTTTCTTTTTTGCAATTTTTGAAAATCATCATCGGTTAAAAATTTTTCAAAATCATCGGCTGATAATTTTCTTCCATTTAATTTATCTAAATCTGAATACCCAGCTTTTTTCATTAAGTCTTTGTATAAATACCATTGAATTGTGACTTTATCATTAATTATTTTTTCTTCTTCAGCAGATAAATTCCAAATTAGTTCACCTGAGTTTTCATAAATTAATTTTGTAGAGTTTTTTATAAAATTTGATGAATCTAAAAAACCATAAGTATTTACAATTGCTAATACTGCAATTGAATCATCTTTTTCAAATTTATGAGGATGATAGGTAGATTTTTTTTGATTTGATTTTTCACAACTCCAAACCCCAACCAATAAAATAGGTATTAAATATTTTTTCATTAGTTAATTCTCAATTTTAATATCAAGACTTTTTTCTATATCGCTTATTTTTTGCGATGCTTTTATGAGAGAATCACTACAACGATAAATTTCTAAAGTGGCATAAATACCATTATATATTGCCCCAGCGTAAAGCAATGGAATTAGTATGTTAGGTTCATCATTTTTAATTGCTTCGATTGCTAAATAATTACCAGCGATGAAAAGTCCCACTGAATATATATTTCTAAATAATGAATTCTGTAGATGTTTTCCAGCCATTTCAAAATTCTCACTTGCTGATTTTATCTTTACTTTTGGAATTTTTCTTTCGTAAATAATGTCACCATTCCCTAAAACAATTTTGTTTATTTTGAGATTTCTTATTTCTGAGACTTCATTATCTTTCCAGTTTTTAAATTCAGTAAAAAATTCTCCCTGCTTTATAAATGTTCCATTAATTATTCTTCCATTTCTCAAGGTCAGTGTATCAGGAACTGCTTGTCCAAAGACAGCCCCAACCAATAAAACGATGAATAGATATTTTTTCATTAAGAAAGTCCGTTGTAAAAAAAAATTAAAGTCCTTTTGATTATGGGGAAAAATTAACTGGTATAGATGTCCAACTTTTGACAGGTTTTTTACCAATCATTGCAGGTTTAAATTTCATTTTGAGTACAGCATTTTTTGCAGATTCATTTAGTTCATCAGTTAATCCTTTTGATACCTCAACTTTATCTACTTTACCTTTATCGTTTACTAAAGCAATAATAACCACTATTCCAGAATCACCATTTTTTTTAGCGCTATCAGGATATTTTGCCCTAAGGCGAGTTTTTGGTATGGGAGGAGAATCATATTGCAATGGCTTTGATATAGATACATTATCTTTTCTCTGAGGTTTATTATTATTCCATTTAATCATCTCTTCAATAAAATTTTCTGGATTTTTAACAGGCAATTCATTTCCTTGAGAACCATAAATTTTTAATTCTTCATTTTTCTTCTTATAAATTTTCCCTCTTTTTAGAGCGTATTCAACTTCCGTATCATTTAACCCAAAAGAATATTCGTTTACATCTCTAATTGCTTTCATAAAGACATCTATATCAGAAATCACAATAGAACCATCAACTTTTTCTTTTTTACTAACTTTTGAATTATAAAATGATTCAAAAAAGGGGTCATCTAATCCAGTATTTTTTAAGGTGCTTTTTGAAAGAAAAACTTCTTTTTCAACCTTGCCTGTATCTGCAATATTGTCTTTAATCCATGAAATATTTAGAATACAATACCTATCATTTTCACAGTGCCATTCACCCGTAACTAAATATTCAATCTCACTTTCAAATTTCTCACTAAATACCTCACCGTTTTTCCATTGCATTGATGTAGTGGTAGTTAGACCGCCTTTAATTTTAAAAGGTTCTAAATCATGTTTTGACTTAACAGAAAGCTGAGCAAAACAAACCCCAACCAGTAAAATAAAAAATAGATATTTTTTCATACTTCCCAAATCTACAAATAATTACCCTACAATGTGTGAGAGGCTATAAACAAAAAACCCCACGAATGTGGGGTTTTAAGCTTATTGAAAATTCCTGTATTATTTATTTAAATCGATCAAGAGCCCATCCCATAGCCGCACCTTGGATTGCATACATTATAGCACTAATGGCA
>CAYYMX010000102.1:0-3516 GCA_964473045.1 uncultured Alphaproteobacteria bacterium
ATATTATTACTTTCCATCCTGAAGCAACACCAAACATATTAAACACTATCAATTTAATTAAGAAGGAAGGGAAAAAAGTTGGAATTTCTCTAAAACCAAAATCAAAAATAGACTTAATAAAAGATTATATAGAACTGGTAGATTTGGTGTTGATTATGAGCGTCGAGCCAGGTTTCGGGGGACAAAAATTTATGCCCGAAGTTCTTGATAAAACTAGAAAAGTTAAAGAATTAATTGATAAAAAAAAATTAAAAACAGAGATCGAAATAGATGGTGGAATTAATTTTGAGAATTGTACTGAAGCAAAAAAAGCTGGAGCAAATGTACTTGTTTCTGGCTCTACTATATTTAAAGAAAATCAAGGCGACCTTAAAAAAAATATAGGAATGCTTAGAACAAGTTAATAGATGTTTAATTTAAAAAGCATCTTCTTTTACTTTTTAGCTGTTCATGTAACTTTTATTAAATTTATAAAAAAAATTTATTTTTCTACCAATATTTATAATAAATCTTTAATCTCAAGAACTCCTCAACAATTCTATTTTTATCCTAACCCTTTTTTATTGAGTTTAATCACTAATTATAAAAATCACTCATTCAAAGTTAATGAAATAGATCCAAATATTTTTTGGGTACAACAGAAAAATATTTATGAAGAAAAAAATCTTCATAGTTTTTTATGGCTTAATCTAATCAATAGAAAAAGTAATAGCAAATCTTTACAAAAGATAATTAATATTTGGATGATGAAAAATTCAAAGTACAAAAAAAATATTTGGGAGATTTCTGTCATCAGTAAAAGAATAATTAGTTGGATTATAAATGTAGATGTAATAATTAATGATTGTTCATTTGATTTTAAAAGAAGTTTTCTGAACAGCATAATTTTACAAACTAATCATCTTAAAAAAAATATAAAATTTGAAAAAAATTACCATAAAAGATTAGAAACATTAACTGCTCTAATATTATGTGGTTTAGTTTTTAAAGAGTATGAAGATAATTTCAATTTAGGAATAAAAAAATTAGAAAAACTAGTTAAAAATTACTTTGATGAAGACGGATTCCCATTGAGCAGGAATCCTAGTGATCTCATTTATTTTACAAAATTTTTAATTTTAATCAAAAATTGTATTAAAGATGCACAAAAATATGTTCCAAATTTTTTAGATGATCTCATCGAAAAAAATCTTTTCTGTATTAAAAATATATACACTCCAAACAATTTAATTCCTCTTTTTAATGGTGGAATAGAAGAAAATTTATCTGAATTAGAAAAATTTATTTCTAAACTAAATTATAAATCAAAGAATAAAAACAAATTAATTGGTGGCATTCAAATACTTAAAAACAGAAATAGCTCAATTTTTTTTGATGTAGGAGAACCACCAAACAAAAATTTTTCAAGCACATATCAAGCTGGTCCATTGTCATTTGAATATTATTTAGATAATGAAAAAATAATCACTAATTGTGGATTTGGTTCAAATATTTCTTCTAAAGCGGAATTTTTAAGTAGATTAACTTCTGCACAATCAACTTTGAGTATTGATGACACCTCGGTTACAAAATTTGAGAGAAATAAGTTAGTAAATAAGGTTTTTGGTAACTCTATTAAAAATACTTTTAAAATTTCTGATTTAGATCACAAAGAGGAAAATAATCAGATTACATCAATTGCTTCACACAACGGCTACTTAAAGAATTTTGGTTGTATACACAAAAGAATGGTCTCATTAAATAAATTAACAAACCAATTAAATGGTTATGATGAACTAATAAAAAAAAAAGATGGAAGACCAATTGCCTATAATTTAAGATTTCATCTTTACCCTGGGCTCACCGCAGTGAAAACTATGAGTGGAAATAGTGTTTTAATTCAAATTAATAAAAATAAATCACTAATATTTAGAGTGAAAGAAGATTTGATCGCTTTAGAAAAGAGTATATTTCTAGGAAGAAATAAAATATTAGATAATACTTGTATAACTATTTCTGGTAATTTAGTTAATAAAAATAAAATCATTCATTGGGAAATTAGAAAAAATATCTAGCTATGAAACAAAAAATTAGAAATGCCCTTATTTCTGTTTCAGATAAAACTAATTTAATTTCGGTTCTTAAAACTCTCAATAAATATAAAATTAAAATTATTAGTTCTGGCGGAACATATAACTCGATTAAGAAATTAGGATATGAATGTACAGAAATATCTAAATATACCGGTTTTGAAGAAATGCTTGATGGTCGTGTTAAAACACTTCATCCAAAAATACATGCGGGCATACTTCATGATAGAAAAAATAAAAAGCATCAAAATGAGATGAGCAAAAACAAATTTCCAGCCATAGATTTGATTATAGTTAACTTTTATCCTTTCCAGAAAGTTATGATAAATTCTAAGAATTCAAAAAAAATAATTGAGAATATAGATATTGGTGGACCTGCGATGGTTAGATCCGCCGCAAAAAATTTCAAAAATGTAACAATCATTACCAATAAGAATGATTATCAGAATCTAATCAAAGAAATTAAAAAAAATAATGGAAAAACCTCTTTAAAGTTTAGAGAATTGATGTCAGCAAAAGCCTTTGGATTCACAGCCTACTATGACGCAATAATTGCAAATTGGTTTAATCAAGAATTAAAAATAGATTTTCCTGAAAGAAAAACAATTTTTGGTAAAAAATTTCAGAAACTAAGATATGGAGAAAACCCTCATCAAGAAAGCTCTTTGTATGTAAATGATTATAATGATCAAAATCTTGGTTTTGAACAACTTAGTGGTAAGCAACTTAGTTTTAATAATTATAATGATATCTTTTCTGCTTTAGAGATTTTATTATCTATCAAAAAAGATTCTGCTACAGTTATAATTAAACACACTAATCCTTGTGGCGTCGCTAAAAATAGATCATCATTAATGTCTTTTAAAAACGCCTATGCATGCGATCCAATCAGTGCTTTTGGAGGAGTAATTGCTTGTAACTTTAAAATTAACAAAAAAATTGCTGAAGAGATAAATAAAAATTTTCTTGAAGTTATATTGGCTAAAAGTTTTGATAAAAATGCTCTTAAAATTTTAAAAAAAAAGAAAAACTTAAGAATTATTGATATATCTAAATTTAAACTTAAAAATCTAACAACTATTAAAGCATTTGATGGTTCATTTTTATTGCAAAGTAAAGATAACTTAATATTAGATAAAAAAAAATTGAAATGCGTAACTAAAATTAAACCAACAAAAAAAGAAATCTCTGAAATAGAATTTGCATTTAATATCTGTAAACACGTTAAATCTAATGCAATAGTCTTAACTAATAATTTTTCTACTATTGGAATTGGTGCTGGGCAATCAAGCAGGTTGGATAGTTGTAAAATAGCTTCTCAAAAAGCAAAACAATTCCAAAGTTCAAAAATTAAAAATTCTATAGCTGCGTCCGATGCATTTTTTCCTTTTTCTGATGGTATTAAAACTTTAATTAAATCTGGTGTTAAAATTATAGTCCAACCAGG
>CAYYMX010000103.1:0-3477 GCA_964473045.1 uncultured Alphaproteobacteria bacterium
TATGACTGTTTTAAGATCCAGAATATATGAGACTGAGAGACAAAAAAAAGATGAGGAAAGAGCAATAGAAAGAAAAACACAAGTTGGAACAGGTGATAGATCTGAAAGAATAAGGACTTATAATTTTCCTCAAGGAAGAGTTACAGATCACAGAATATCTTTGACTCTTTACAAACTTGAAAATATTTTAAATGGTGAAAGTTTGGAGGAAATAGTGTCAGCATTGATAACAGACGACAATATTAAAAAACTTTCAACATAATCTATGAATATAAAAGATTTAATTAGTGTTGGTTCGGATTTTTTTAAGAATTTTGGTGTTGAAAGACCTAGAAATGAAGCAGTGCTAATATTGTCAAACTTGTTGGATAGGGAATATATAGATCTAATAGTGAATCAGCATAGATGTGTTTCAAAAAAAAACAAAAAAGTTTTCTTTAAAAAAGTTTTTCAAAGGCTGAATGGCAAACCTATTTCTAGAATTCATGGTTATCGAGAATTTTATTCTAGATTATTTTTTCTTAACCGGCACACTTTAGATCCAAGACCAGACAGTGAAACTATGATTGATTTTATAAAGGAATTTGAAAAAAAAAATAAAAAGGAAAAAGTGAAGATTCTAGATTTGGGGACTGGAACAGGTTGCTTAATTATTTCGCTAGTCCTTGAATTAAAAACAAAAAAAGTAGAGGGAGTAGGAGTAGATATAGACTACGAAGCCGTCAAGATTGCAAAAAAAAATGTATTAAAGTTTGGTCTTCAAAAAAAAATAAAGATTTTTACCAGTGATTGGTTTTCAAATGTTGATGAAAAATTTGATATTATTGTTTCTAACCCTCCTTATATAAAAACAGATCAGATAAAACTTTTAGATAAGAGTGTGAAAAACTTCGATCCAACTATTTCTATAGATGGAGGAAAAGATGGTCTAGAATCATATAGAGCAATATCAAATTTAGCAGATTTTTTTTTAAAAGAGAATGGGTATATTTGTTTTGAGTTAGGTTTGAACCAAAAGAAATTTGTTGAATATATCTTTTCAAGCAAGGCATTCGATTCATCATTATTAAAAAGAGATTTGGCCAAAAAAGAAAGAATTATTGTTTTTAAAAAAAAATTGAAAAAAAAAATTGATATGTTAGGGTAAAATATCTCCTAAAGCTTATATAGCAAAAGATATAAAATTTTAACTAAGCAAAAAAAAAATTGATAGATAAAAGGAAGTCTCACAAAAGAAGATCAAATACTGGTTATAGGAGGTCAGGAAGTTTTAGACCTCAGTCCAATCAAAAATCGTTTGTTAAACCAAAAGGTAGTATTTCAAAGGTTTTTGAGAAATATATCAGTCTAGCACAAGATGCTAGTTCTAATGGAGATAGGATTAGTGCTGAGAGCTATTACCAGCATGCCGAGCATTACAGAAGGTTAATCAATGAGGCGGGAGGAAGTGACACAAAAAATGGACCTAATTCAAATGGTCATGATAAGTCTATGAAAGAAAAGCCCTCAAGAACCGAAAGGGCTATAAATGCTAAAAATGAAAAAGAAAATATAAATCAACAAAATGATCCTCACATAAGCAATTCTCAAGAAAATAAGAAAAAAAAAATAACAGAGGATGGTTTAGAAGCACTGAGGCCCTTTGAATTGTCTATAAGCGAAGAAAAAAAATAAATTAATCAGAGTAACCAACTGTATTAGTTTTTTGTAAAGAAGTTGCTAAGAAGCGCTCTCTAGTCAAAGATATGTTAGCATAAAAGTTTGGCATTTGATCTTCATCTACATTCACACTTGATTCTAATTTTAGCGTAAGCGGGTTTATAATACGATTTTTATGTTTTACTTCATAATGCAAATGAGGACCAGTGCTTCTGCCAGAAGTTCCAACAAAGCCAATAATTTGACCCTGCTTGACTATTTTTCCTTTTTTAATGCCCTTATTGAATTTGTACAAATGAGCATATCTAGTACTAAAATTGTTTAAATGCCTAATTTCAATAAATCTTCCAAAAGAACCATTCCTTCCCGAAAATGTAACTCTCCCATCACCAGCTGCCATGATTGGAGTGCCACGTTTTGCAGAAAAATCTACACCCTTATGCATTTTACTAAAACCAAGTATTGGGTGTTTTCTCATGCCGTATTTAGATGATAGTCGTGCACCTCTAAGTGGTGTTCTCATGATTGACTTTCTAATACTTTTTCCGTTAGCATCAAAATAATCAAACTTTCCATTACTTAATTTATATCTAAAAAGTTCAATTTTGTGATCGGTCAAGTGCATCAAAGCATATACTAGTTTGGGTTCTCCAATAATCTTATTACTTTTAGTAAAATTACCTTCATACAAAATTTCAACAATATCACCATTTTTTATATCTCTTTGAAAATCAACAGAAAAGCTAAGCTGATGAATAAATTCATCTAGTACAATCTTCGGAATATTAGCAGATTTTAGGGTTGAAGTTACGGTGTCTTTTACTTTCATTCTATTTCTTATTACTTTTGTTTCAGTTGGTGCTTTTGTATGAAAATAAATAAATTCATCATTCCAACTTCTTCTCAAGTTAAGTTGGTCAGAATTATCAACAAAAGCATTAATTTCAACAATCTTTTGATCAGAGGTAAAAAGTAATTTAATATTTTCTTTAACTTTATAGTCAAGGTCATCCTTTATTCTTTCCACAATTCCATCTAATTCTTCTTTATCAAAAAAAATTTCGAGATTCTTTTTCAGAGACTTTTTGTTTTTTACTGACAATATAACTGATTTGTTTGTTTCATATGCACTTGGGATTGGCTTTGCCTTTGGTATAGGTATACCCGAAAACATTATTGTCTCAAAAATAGGAACCAAGGTTAAATTACTATCCTTTTCATCAAAAAAGTAGTCACTTGTTATGCTACCATCATTATATTCGGCAAGATTAATTTTTTCAGTTTCCTTTTTATTATGTTCAGTACTTTCCTCGGTATTGAGTGTACTTTTTCTTACAAGTTGATAGCGAGTTTTTTCAGAAATATCGTCATAAAGAAACTCAAGGTTTGTATTATCATTAAATTTTTCATCAGATAGTGTTAAAAAATCATAATCATCTTCAAAATTTTTATTAAAATCGTTAAATTTTGTGAGATTGCTTAGGGAAAAAAAAAGAAAAACTATGAGTAGGATACTATTAAATTTTTTTTTTAAAAGATAAAACATGCTAAATGAAATTAGTTTTTAAAATTACTGCCTCAAGTCAAATTTATTTACCAAAAGTGATTGACCAATTACACTATAATGCTTATAACAATTTTTACGAATTATCAATTATTTTTTTGGTATTTTGGCTATTTGAAAATTGAAGTATTAAAGGGATGTGTAGGTGGTGACAATTCACTACAACACATTCTAGTAACAGACGTTACATGTTTGTGTTGGGTTCAAATAAGTCATGTTTTTTGTGACTATACTCAAACTTGAGAGTTTGATCC
>CAYYMX010000104.1:0-1426 GCA_964473045.1 uncultured Alphaproteobacteria bacterium
TTAATGAGAGAAATTTGCATCTAGGATGGGAACTGGCAAATTATCGGTTTGAAAATTTTAAAATTGTTAAAAAAAAAAAAAATGCCCCGTGTCTTTTTCATAATCACAAAAATCAAGTGGATAATGAAAAACGAGTTTTCTATTTTGTAAGGGACCTAATAAATACACCAGCAAATGTTCTTGGTCCGAATGAGATATTTAATACTGCCAGAGATTTTTTAAAAAATTCTTACAATTCAAAGAAGATTTCAGGTAGTTTGCTTAAAAAAAAATTCCCTTTAATTTCTGCGGTTGGACAAGGAGCATCTAAAAAAAAACAACCTTTATTTTGTGAGCTAAAATTAAAAAAAACTAGGTCTAAAAAAAAAGTTTGTATTATCGGGAAAGGAGTTTCTTTTGATACGGGAGGATTAAATTTAAAAACAGGTTCAGGAATGGCGTTGATGAAAAAGGATATGGGTGGAGCGGCTAATAGTATAGGTTTGGCAAAGTTAATTAGTTCTCACAAATTGGACATTGATGTTAACTTAATGTTGTGTTTAGTTGAAAATTCGGTTTCCAGTAATTCAATTAGGCCTTCTGATATTTTTAAAAGTAGGGATGGTCGATTTGTTGAAATAGGTGATACGGATGCTGAAGGGAGATTAATTTTAGCTGATGCCATCACTTACGCTTGTGAATCAAAACCAGATCTAATAATTGATATGGCTACATTAACAGGGGCATCTAGGGTGGCATTAGGTATAGAGGTACCAAGTTTTTTTTGTAATGATGATGACCTCTCAATGAAATTAATTGATTCTTCTCAAGAAGTTGGTGATCCACTTTGGCAATTACCTCTCTGGGAAAATTATTCAACTCAACTAATTTCAAATCATGCTGATGTAAAGAATATAGGTAATAGTGTTTTTGGTGGTGCCATAACTGCTGCTTTATTTTTAGAAAAATTTATTAAATATAACATTCCATGGATTCATGTGGATTTAATGGCGTGGTCAAAACCAAATAGATTGTCATCTTATGAAGGTGGAGAGGCAATGGGTATAAGAGCTTTAATGCAGTTAATTAAAAAAAGATTTGGTTAAAAATACGCGGATTTCAACAAATTTTTTGTATAACTACTCTTAGGTTTTTGAAATAGATTTTTTTTTGAGTCAAATTCTACAATTTCACCCTCTTTCATAACCATTATTTTATCTGATATGGCTTTTATGACCTTTAGATCATGACTTATGAAAATATAAGTCAATTTATGTTTTTCCTGAAGCTTTAAAAGAAGATTAATAATTTGTGATTGAACGGTCATATCGAGAGCACTTGTAGGTTCGTCAAGAATAATTAATTCAGGATTAAGTATTAAAGCCCTAGCTATTGCTACTCTTTGCCTCTGCCCTCCAGAAAATTCGTGGGGGTATCTTGAAAGCAT
>CAYYMX010000104.1:1526-3339 GCA_964473045.1 uncultured Alphaproteobacteria bacterium
GTTTTATTTTCATAAAAAACATTTAATTTTTTTACTGACAAAATCTTTTCATTAGGATTAGGTTTGATTTTTTTTTCTTTGGGTTTTGAAAGAATTAACTTTTTTGTGTATGGATGTTGGGGGTTAGAGAAAATATTTTTTGTAGTGTTTTTTTCAACAACCTTACCTTTTTCCATGACACAAACTCTGTCAGAAATTTCTTTAACTATTCCCAAGTCATGAGTAATAAGCAACAATGACATTTTAAATTTCTTTCTAAGTTTGTCTAATAATTCTAGTATCTGTTTTTGAATTGTTACATCTAATGCTGTAGTTGGTTCATCAGCAATCAGTAAATCTGGATTGTTGGCAATAGCCATTGCAATCATAATTCTCTGTCGTTGTCCACCAGATAGTTGGTGTGGATATTGATTTAGTCTTTGTTCCGGGTCATCTATCCCAACTTCCTTCAACAATTCAACACATTTTTCTGTAGTTGAGTTTTTTTTTTCTGGTAAACATTCAGTTATTTGTTTTTCAATTATGTGCAGAGGATTTAGTGAAGTCATGGGTTCTTGAAAAATCATAGAAATTCTCCTACCTCTTATTTTTTGAAGAAAAATCTCATCTTGATTTAACAAATTTTTGCTTTCAAAAATTATTTTTCCTCTAATTTTTAATTGACTATTGGATTTGATCAATTTCATGATTGAAAGCGCAGTAACTGATTTGCCTGAACCACTTTCTCCCACAATTGCCATACATTCACCTTTATAGATATTAAAACTACTTTTTTTGACGGCATTAATAATTTGGTTATTAAATTCAAATTTAATATTTAAATTTTCAATTTTTAAGATTGTTTTTCTCATTTAAATAACCTTTCTGGGGTCAAAGGCATCTCTTACGGCTTCACCAATAAAAACTAATAAACTTAATTGGAGTGACAATGTAATAAATGCCGACAACCCTAACCAAGGAGCTTGCAAATTCGCTTTTCCTTGAGCTACCATCTCTCCAAGAGAAGGTGAGCCAGGAGGCAAGCCAAAACCCAGAAAATCTAGCGAAGTCAAAGTTGCAATTGAGCCAGACAGTATAAATGGCATTAAGGTCAAAGTTGCGACCATTGCGTTTGGAAGAATGTGCTTTATCATTATCTTTGTATTACTAATACCAAGTGCTCTGGCCGCTTTAACATATTCAAAATTTCTTGCCCTAAGGAATTCTGCTCTTACAACACCTTCTAATGACATCCAACTAAATAAAAGCATAATAAAAAGTAAGATCCAGAAGCTAGGTTGAACAAAACTTGAAATAATTATTAATAAATAAAGAACTGGAAGTCCTGACCAGATTTCAATGAATCTTTGACCGAAAAGATCAATTTTTCCTCCATAAAAACCTTGGATACCTCCAGCCATAATCCCGAGAATACTTGAAAGGATGGTGAGAATTAGTCCAAAAAAAACGGAGATCCTAAAACCATAAATAAGTCTTGCTAAGACATCTCTTCCCTGGTCATCTGTTCCAAGAAGATTATCCAGAGTTGGTGGGGAAGGAGACGGCACCTTCAAATCATAGTTAATAGTGTCAAAAGAATATTCTATAAGTGGCATTATATAAAACCCCTTTTGGTTAATTAGGTCTTTAACAAAGGGATCTTTGTAATCAGCTTCAGTTTCAAATTCTCCACCATAAAATGTTTCGGAAATTTCTTCAAAAACTGGAAAATGAACTCTATTGTCAAATACTAATAATATAGGTTTGTCATTTGCTATAAATTCAGCAAATATAGAAATTAGAAATAAAAAACAAAAGGTAATGGTTGCAATAG
>CAYYMX010000105.1:0-3185 GCA_964473045.1 uncultured Alphaproteobacteria bacterium
CAAAAATATAACACTTCCAAAAAGAACAAATATACCTAAAAGAGATTCAATAATATTTTTTTTCATTTTTTTTATGATTTTTTGTTTTTTTCTCCAATATTAATTATTTTTCTTAAAAGTTCCTCAATCAAAATTGAATCTTCAGAATAAGAAAATTTATCTCCATCCTTCATGTAATTTTCAGACCCACCAACTTCTACTGAAAGAAACTTATTTCCAAAAAGACCATCTGTTTGAATAGATATAGAGGAATCATCAGATATTTTAATGTCATTTCTAATTTTCATTGTTAGAGTAGGAAAATTACTTTCTAAGTTTATTTTCTCAACACTGCCGATCTCAACACCTGATACCAAAATATTTGTACCTATCTTTACTCCATCGATCTTATTAAATGAAGCAAAAAGTTTGAGATAATTAGAAGATTGTTCATTCTTTTCAATTAACATTAAATTAATTAAAAGTGCAAATGTAAAAAGTCCAAGAAAAAAATTTGAGTTACGACTATTCATTTGGAGACCATATAGAATAAATGTTTCTTATTTTTTTTGAATTCTTTTTATCTTTGTATTCATAAGCGTGGGGTGTTCCAGTAAGGTTTGGAATATGTTCTTTAATCCATGCCGGCTTATATCCATCATCTTTTGGTAGGTCATTTGTCATATGGTGCAGCCAAGCATTCCAACTTTGAGGCACTTTACTTGCCTCAACTATTCCTTTATAAAGAACCCAACGTCTTTCTCTATAATTATTTTTAGGCGATCGATTCTTTTTTGAGTAATAGATATTACCATACTTGTCTTTACCAATTTTTTTTGCAAATAAAAGACAATATATTTTTAAAAATAAATAATTATATGATAAGGTCATCGTATATTAATTTAATATATTATGTCACAAATTAAAAATGATTAATTACAAAGAATTAAATAAGTTAATTTATTCTTTTATTTTGGATTTAAAAAAAAAACTGGATTTAACTAAGAAGGCTAACAAAGATTTAGTTCTTGACGATGTTGTCAATATAATAAAAGAATTTGAAAATAAATATCATCAAAATGAGAAAACCACAGACAAGGTCCTAGAGACAAAAAGAAAAAAATTACCTCATAGAAGAAAAGGATATACACAAAAGGCATCCATAAACAATCACAAAATATATCTTAGAACTGGAGAATATATGGATGGGAGTTTGGGAGAAATATTTGTAGATATGCATAAAGAAGGTGCGGCATTTAGAAGTTTGATGAATAATTTTGCAATTTCTGTTTCAATTGGTCTACAGTATGGAGTTCCACTTGATGAATTTGTTGAAGCATTTACTTTTACAAAATTTGAGCCAAGTGGAGAAGTTAAAGGGAATGAGGAAATTAAATTTTCAACATCAATACTAGACTATATTTTCAAAGAGCTAGCTATATCTTATTTAGGTAGAGATGATTTCAGTAATATTAAGGGTAATCAAACTACTGAAATACTTCCTGATAGCGATCAACGATCAGATAAAAAAAAAGAAGCTGAAATTGTATTAAAACAATTAACAAGTAAGGGTTATATAAGAAAAAAAATATATGATAGCAATCTGACACTTATAACAAATGAAAACAAAACCACCACTGCAGACAAGAAAATAAGTAATCACTACAAATTTGAAGGTGACCCATGCGATAAATGCGGCAATTTTACGATGTATAAGAAAAAAGGGAAATATATATGTCTAACATGCAATCAAAAGATTGATGAATGATTTCTTAGTTAATAAATTAAAAAAAAATAATCTTACTAGAAAGAACAAGCCCATTTCGTTAGCAATGTACAAACCTTTAATTAGTACGGAGAATCTTATTTTTATCTCTG
The DNA here is from genome assembly GCA_964473045.1 of uncultured Alphaproteobacteria bacterium. Lineage (GTDB taxonomy): Bacteria > Pseudomonadota > Alphaproteobacteria > Methylaequorales > Methylaequoraceae > CAYYMX01. The sequence continues at coordinate 1,858 of CAYYMX010000105.1, forward strand.
GACAACTACCATTAAAAAACAATAAAATTCCCTACACTGGAAAAATTGATTGCGATTTAACTAATAAGCAAATTTATGAGTCTATAAATATAGTCACGTCAAACTTACTTTGGGTGTTAAATGATTTTGTTGCTCCACACAAAAAAAAGATTAAATCTATAAAATGTTTAAATATTAAAGGATACTTAAATACATCAGAAAATTTTTCTAAACATCCACAAATATTAAACTATACTTCTGAATTAATAATTAAAGTTTTGGGCAAAGAAGATGGTGAACACACACGAAGTGTAATTGGAGTAAACAGTCTTCCACTAAATTCTCCTATAGAAATTGACGGAATATTTTCATTTTATTACTAAATTAAAAATGAGAATTACAACTGCTTCGTCAATTAGTGAACTAAAAAGTTTTTGCAAAGATCACCTCACAGATAATTCTCCTTTCATGGACTACAATTTTTTCTATTCACTGGAAAAAAGTTTATGCACCAGTAAAAATACTGGATGGATACCAGAACATTTATTAATAAAAAAAAATAATGTTCTAATAGGCTTTATACCTAACTTTAAAAAATTAAACTCAAACGGAGAGTATGTTTTTGATCAAATCTGGGAAAATGCTCACTATCAAATTGGTTTAGAATATTTTCCTAAATTTTTATCAGCTTCACCATTCACTCCTGTAAATAGAGAAAAGTTTATTTACAAAAAAGAAAAGTTTTCTGATCATGATTTTTTTTTAAATTTAATCTCATTTCTTAAAAAGGAAAACATATCCTCATTTCATATAAATTTTATAGACAAAAAAGTTTCAAATTTTCTTGAAAAAAATGGTTTCATTCAAAGAGTAGGCATACAATATCATTGGAAAAATAAAAATTACAAATCTTTTGATGACTTTCTAGCTAATCTTAGAAGTAGGAAAAAAAAAAATATTCTTAAAGAAAGAAAGTTTCTAGTTAATCAGAAGATAAAATTTAAAATTAAATATGGTAACGAAATTATTAAAAAAGATATAAAATTATTTTTTGAATGCTATAAGAATACAATAAGAAAAAAATATTCCTACCAATATCTAAACCTTAACTTCTTCTACAATCTATTTGACTCAGATCTCAGAAAAAAAATAATTTTAATTATAGCAAGTGATAATAGAGATCATTTCATTGGATGTTCACTTCATTTTATTGGCAATAAAACACTTTATGGAAGATATTGGGGATGTTTAAAAAAAATTCCATACCTTCATTTCGAACTTTGTTATTATCAGGCAATAGAATTTGCAATTAAAAAAAAAATTGAGAAAATTGAATCTGGAGCACAAGG
>CAYYMX010000106.1:0-3140 GCA_964473045.1 uncultured Alphaproteobacteria bacterium
ATAAAACGAATTAGATTGCAATGCTAAATATTAATAATATTTTTTTATAAGTTTATTTAATATCCTCTCCTTAAGATATTATCTTTTTTAAACCAAATGAATTCTGATGACTGGAAGTTAAGTTCTTATTATTACAATCTTCCAAAAAAACTAATCGCACAACACCCTACCCCAAATCGTGAAGAATCTCGATTGCTTTTAGTTGAAAGACATAGCGGAAAAATTAAAAATAAAAAATTCTCTGATATTGTATCACTTTTGCCTAGATCGTCCTGTATTGTCGTTAATAATACCAAAGTTTTACCAGCACGTCTGATTGGTAAAAGGGAAACAGGAGGGGAAATTGAAGCTTTGTTAATAGAGGAAATTAAGAGTGGTGAGTGGAGAGCATTAGTAAGTAAATCGCGGAGAATTAAGAATGGTGAAACAATTTATTTTTTTGATGGCAAACTTTTAGCTGTAGCTCAAAGAAAACTCAAAAATGGTGAATGGAGATTACTATTTGATGAAAAAGAAAATTTAAAAGAACAACTGGAAAAGTATGGGTTACCCCCTTTACCGCCATATATAGAAAGAAATTCTAAAAATAATGAAAAAGATAGAGCTCGTTATCAGACATGTTTTGCTTCAGTATCAGGAGCAATAGCTGCACCTACAGCAGGGCTTCACTTTACTCCCGAAATATTGACAAAAATCAAGAATAGAGGGATAGAAGTTCTAGAAATAACTCTTCATATAGGACTGGGAACTTTTAAATCGATTACAGAAGAAGATATAAGAAAACATAAAATGCATGGAGAGTTTTTTTCAGTATCTAGTCATACGTTGAAAAAACTGAAATATTTTAATGAAAATAACAAAAAAATTATAAGTATTGGTACAACTTCTCTTAGAGTTTTAGAAACTTTAGCGCAAAACAATTTTAATACGAAATCAGGTTGGACTAACATTTTTATACACCCACCATACAAATTCAAAATGGCTGACGGACTTTTAACAAACTTTCATCTTCCAAATTCAACTTTGATATTATTGGTATCTGCCTTTTGCGGTCGAAAACTCATACTAAATGCTTACAAAAAAGCTATTGCAGCAAATTATAGATTTTTCAGCTATGGTGATTGTATGATGATAATATAGATAATTTAAGTAATCAATTACTAATTATTTAATTTGATAATCAATTAAAGTTTTTCAAAATAATACTGGGAATACTTTGGAAGATCATCATCAATCTTGTAATAACTCGGTTTCTCATCAAAAAAAATATGTTCTGAAGATTCTATTCTATCGGTATAATCCAACATCCCCGCTGATATACTTAATTTATCAATACCAAAACGCTCAAAAAAAATACTCGCACCACATTCATAGCAAAAACCTCTTCTAGCTTCTTTTGAAGAATTAAACCATCTCAATCCGTCATCTTTCACAAATTCAAAAAATTTTTTTTCAACAGCAGTGTATGCTGAAAAATGACCATGAGTTCTTAAACACTGTATGCAATGACAATTGATAACATTCCTTAATTTACCTTTTATCTTAAATTTAACTGATCCGCACAAGCAACTTCCATGAAGAATATTATTTTCTTTTTGGGATGAAGTTTGAACTTTAGACATTTTTTTAATTTTAAAATAATAAAATATGAAACAAATTAACAAAATATTAAATGATAATTTGGCCTACAATTTGGTAATTCATATTAAATTCTTAATTTACAAAATTAAATAAAATAAAAATTTTTTTTTAAAAAAATTAAATAATTTTTTAAATTTGATGACCAACGAAAGAAAACAAACTTAACATTGATTTTTTAGTCCCAGGAGCAGAAGCCAAAACAACATTCCCATCATGAAGACCATTATTAGACATAAAATCATTTGTCCAGCCACCAGTTTCTCTGACCATTGCCAAACCTGCTAAGCAATCCCAAGAATTAAGATGAAACTCATAAAAGCCAATATACCTTCCTGCCGCGACATATGCAATCATCAATGCTGCAGATCCAATCTCATGAAAGACTCCACCTTCATTAAATAAATATTCAAATGCTTTTTTGGTTGCATATACCGATTGTTTTGGTGAATATCCGATTGCCACTATTCCTTCAGAAAGAGATTTAGCATTACATGGAATCATTTGATGCCCAATCAAAGTCGCACCAAAACCTCTTTGAACTGCAAATAATTCGTCTGTACAAGGGGCATATATCAATCCAATCTCTACTTCCTTATCTACTACAAAAGCAATTGAAACACACCAAGAAGATAATCCTTTAAGAAAACAAGTAGTACCATCAATTGGATCAACTACCCAAAGACCTTCATTTTTTGGATTTACAATACCACTTTCCTCTCCAAAAAATCCATCTTCCGGAAACAAAGTTTGTAGCTTCTTCCTAATAAACAATTCAACTTCACGATCCGCTTTAGTAACCCAATCATGTGCACCCTTTTTTTCTAATTTTAAGCGCTCACGATTTCTGAACCATTCAAGAGCGTATATACCTGCTTCACGTATCAAAACTTGTCCTGCATGGAAGCGATTATTTAATAAATTATCTGTCATATTAATAACTTAATTTTAAGACTTAATTAATTTTTTTCTGCTATCAGTTTGATAATAATTACTTCATATTTCGTTTTAACCTTCAAGTGTAAACCTATTATTCTAAGAACAATAAGCTCTACCAAAAAATACGAACAAATTTAAATACATATTATCCTACTTGATAATGTAAACTTAAAAAGGTCTTAGATAAAACAAAATCCAATGAAAAAAACTACTTTTTAAAAAAATAGTTCTTATTTTAAAATTGTTAAAAATAAAGTTATAAAACACTCGATTTTAGTCATTAAATATGTTTTTATTCTTAAAAGTTTAATTTTTTACTACCCAAATTCTTTCCTAACTATAAAACTCTTATTGAAATGATTTTTCATCTTTTTTATAAAAGAATTATTTAAAAAAAAATTATTAATTAAAAATGAAAATTTTTAAAAGTTTGCGCCACAAAATTCTAATAGTATTTGCATTTTGTGCTTCAATAACGTTGTTAGGTTTTTTCACTGTTTATTTCCTATCTTTAGAACAGCAACAATCCCTTAAACAACAAATAGAAATGCCATCTGTTTCAA
>CAYYMX010000107.1:0-3052 GCA_964473045.1 uncultured Alphaproteobacteria bacterium
CTTAAAGTCAAAAGAAAGTGCTGAGTCTATTAAGGATAGAATAACAAATAGAGCTACAAAATTATCAGATTTGATTCTTGAAACTAGAAGAATTTTACTTACAAAAGTTAGTTTCAATGTTGGGGTTAGAAGAAGTCAGGGACTTGAATGTCACCCGAACGTTACATGCGGAGAGATTTCTGGTGAAAATATAGATTTACCAAAGTTCTATTCAAAACTTAATAATGTGCCAATTACTACTCATGCAGATATGCGCACAGGGATACATTATACTACCCATGCTAATAAGAGAGCATTCCCGTTTTTTGCTCTTAAACATAATCCTTATAAAGAAAAAAAATTTAATCCAGACGAATATGTTGCTATTCCTTTTGAAGTTGGTAGATGGAATATTTTAGCCTATATTCATAAGTCTCGAGGTTGTATTGAAATGGAGCCAGGCCTGTTAAATCTATTTCCTTTTTCTAAAGTAAGAAAATTATCTGGAAACAAACCAGATGGAGTTTTTATTTTTGGATGTCCGCATTCTTCTATGGATGATCTAGGTTATTTTTTTGATAAGAAAAACAATCTTTTAGTTGGCCTTATACCAAATTTAGATGATTGTAAATATTTTGGTTATGGTAAAAAACCAATTTTAACACTTCACAATGTTTTATGTATTTTGAACGATGATATGCCTCTTCATTGTGGTTGTATAAGATATGTTGTTAGATTTGATTCTAAAACTGACGAACCATACATTTTTGATTCTTTTGTTAAAGCTGATGATATGGGACGAGCTTCTTTGATGAATGGTAGTAAAGCAGAAGTTCCCTATTTTTTTGGTACAGAGACGGGTGCTTTTGCATGTCTAGATGGTTTTAGTGAGCATGCAAAGATGCAAATGGAAGGTCGAGAGATTGGTTATAATAAGCATTCTGGGACAAATGCCAGACAAATTATACCAGTCACAGATTATTCAGAAGTATCAACTGGATCAGAACTAGATATTCTTTTGTATTTAAACAACTATGATTTAATTGAACCAGAAAAGTCCTGCATGAATGTAAATATGAGTGTTGATGATGCCCTTGAACACTTTAGAAAAGGTGCCAGAGTTGCTGCTGGAAGTACTCAAACTCATCGAGGAAATGTTGAAATTAGCTATTGGGCAAATCCATTTCCCCTTTTAAAAGATAAAAATTGGAAAGATATACCTGAACATACTGATTTATCAAAAAAATTTAAAACTATAGAAAAGAAATTCTTTGACAATATTAAAAGGAGAGTGGATTCTGGAGAGATGAAAATAGGTGTTGCTCACAGTATGTTAATGGCTGGTGTTTACGCAAAGAATACAGATACTAAACTTGCAAAATGCGGGTTTAATGATCGTGATTTAGTCGAACATCAAGGACCAGAAAGAGCAGCAAAAGATATGATTACCTTGATTAAAAATACAGCTGTTGAGAAAAGAAAGCAAACACCAGGTTTGAATGAAGTGGATATTACTATTGCAACTGTTGGTGATAGTAGAACCGGAAAATCTGAAATGGCAGAAAAAATGGAAGGAGTTCTTAATATGAGTCTATTAAATAATTAAATTATCTATATTTTTTCTTCAAGATATTTTTTAAAAAAACTTTTGCCTAAAATTATTTCAATTTTTTTTTTAGTGATTTGATCAATTATTTTTTCTTTTTCGTCAAAAATTTTCTGACTATTGCTTGATGTTTCTCTCGAAATTACTTGGTCAATAAATTCATTCTCAAGAGCAGTTCTTGCTCTAAGTATTGGGTCAAGTTTTGCTTTTGAACATTTTGATAAAATGCTGTTTTTAGTTTTTTCAATGTCATCAACAATTGTCATTAATTGATTGTAGTTGTAATTGGGTTTTTGAATTAGTATAAATTGACCACTAATGCTGTAGGTTAATGAAAGCTTATCAAGTTCAGATAGAATTAGTTCATTATAATCAGAATTAAAGACAATTATTTTAAACATTTTTTCACTGAAATTATTTTTTATTTCAGCGATATCTGAAATTTGTCTGTACCTGTTATTAATACTTAATCTTATTTTTTTTAGTTCTTTTAAGGTAATATCTTCCCTGTGAATATCTTGTAGTAATAGAGTATATTCACTAATTATAGCGTCAATAACGTTTTTTGCCTGAACCGAATAATTTTCTGAGGGTCTCACCACCTTTGTACATTGGATTTTAACACAATTTTTGTGGTAAGCTAGATACTTTTTAGAGTTATATATTATTCTTGAGTTTTTTTTTGGCTTTCAATTAACTTGTTAAATTCTTCTTGTAATTTTCTTTCTTCTTTTTTGGCATTCTCTAGGTCTTTTTGTCTTTTTTTTCTAAGTTTTTTTGCTTCGTCTAACTCTTTAGTTCTTTTTTCTATAATTTGTTTTTTAAGCTTCTCAAATTCATATTCCAGATTTTCTTCATGGATATTTTTTTTTGGCTCCTGTTCTTTTTCTTCTAATTGTCTAATTTTTTTTATTAGTTCTTCCTTTTTCATGTTTTGAAGTGTATTTTCACGTTTATTTTGAGTTTTTTTATCTGATAATTTAGAAATTAAAGAGTCAACTTCATTTGGTTTACCATATACAAAATGTTCTCGTATTTCGATGTCATAAAAGATTCCATTTTCACAGAGTTTGGAAATTTTTTTTACATTTTCTTTAAATTGGTTAAATCTACCACCACCAAGCTGACCATTTTTTACTAATGGATGCTTACACCCAGGGTAGGCTTCCTGAGGGTGACATAAATCGGATTCTGCGAGTATATCATATGTTTTATTATAACATTTTTTTTTCTTCCATTCGTAAGTGCTTAGCTTGGATTTTTTAAATAGTCTTTTTTCTAGCTTTATGCATAAAGAAGTTGAACAAGTTTCGCCTGGTATAAGAAGTTCATCTAATTGAACCGCATTAACAAAAAAAGTTATAAAAATTAGTAAAATTAAATGAAATAAAAAACTCATAGAATTAAAAATTTATTTTAAAAATGTAAAAATTATTGCAATTAATATAAAAAGATTAATTTATGTTA
>CAYYMX010000108.1:0-2971 GCA_964473045.1 uncultured Alphaproteobacteria bacterium
TTCAATAATATAGTTAAAAAAATGGGGATCCCTTTAGTCACAACTTATCATGGCACATACAGTGGAAATAATTTTTTTCTAAAAAAAAAATATAACAAGGGAATGACCGAAGGAGATATAGTGATTTCCATTTCCAAATTCATTGATGATCATATACGGCACATTTTTCCTGAATGTAAAAACAGACTTAAGCAAATAAACCGAGGAATTGATACAGATTACTTTAGTGTAGAATCAGTAACACAAATAAGAAAGGAAAACTTTCTTTCTACTCTTTCTATCTCGGAGAAAACTCATATTATCCTGCTACCAAGCAGAATAACTTCATGGAAAGGACATGAAGTAGCTATTGAAGCAGCAAAAACGATTTTAACTAGGCGGCCTGAACTTAATTTTAGCCTGGTATTTGTAGGTTCATCACAATCCAGAGAAAATTATGTTGCAAGAATAATGAAAAAAATAAGCTCGTATAATCTTGAAAATAATATATGTTTTTGTGGCCACATAGCTGACATGCCCGCTGTTTATTCAACTGCAGACATGGTGCTTTCAACCTCTACAGAGCCAGAAGCATTTGGAAGAATATCTGCAGAAGCATCGTCAATGATGAAACCAATTATTTCTTCTAATCATGGAGGCTCGAGAGAAATTATAGAAAACGATATCACTGGTTGGTTAGTTGAACCCAAAAACCCAAACTTGTTAGCAGAAAAGATTTTGCAAGTTTTAGATATGCCAGAAGTAGAAAAAGATCAGATCGGAAAAAATGCTAGAAGAAGAATTTTTGAAAAATTCAGTTTGAATGAGATGTTATCGAAAACATTTAATGTTTATGAGGAGCTGATTGAAAGATCAAAAAAAAATTCTGATTATTAAGTTTGGTGGCCTAGGTGATGTTATTCTTTCACTTAATGCTATTTATTCGATCCAAAAACATCACAAAAAAGAAAGAATCGTTTTTCTAACAGAAACTCCATTTGACTCTATTTTTAGAAAATCTACTTGGTTTAAAGAAATAGTCATAATCAAAAGGTCTTTATTTTATTTCATCGACAAAATCCAAATCAGAAAGAAAATTAAACCTTGCAGTTTTTCTAGAGTTTATGATTTACAAACATCTAACAGATCATCATCATACCTATCAATATTTAAAAAAAGAAACATTGAAACGTGCGGTATAGGCAAACATGCTCAAATTTGCCACAACAACAAATTAAGAGACGAGATGCATACTATAGATCGCCAAAAAGAACAACTAGAAATAGCTGGATTATCATACAGTTTCAAACCCAATTTAAAATGGTTATTTAAATCTAAAAAAATAATTAAAAAAAAACCATACGCATTAATTGTACCTGGTGGTTCAAAAAAAAGACTTAACAAACGAATACCATTTCAAATTTTTTTTTCATTAATTTCACTTCTTCTTAAAAAAAAAATCTTGCCAGTAATTCTTGGCTCGAAAGAAGACAAAGAAATTTGTAGTAAAATACAATCTACCTTTCCAAATGTAAAAAACTTGTGCGGACAAACAGATATTTCTAATATCGCAAAATTATCACTTGATTCAAAAGTTTCCTTTGGAAATGATACAGGACCAATGCATATCATATCATTAGGTGGAAAACCCACATTTGTTTTTTTTACAAAAAACTCTCAACCCAAGCTTTGTGCTCCAATTGGTAAAAAAGTTAAAATTTTTGAATATAGTAATGATAAATTAAAATTTTTTAATAAACTAGAATCTGAAATTAATGAAGTCATTTGACAGTTGAAAATTATTAGCCTAAATAACCATATATTTTAATTAAAACAATGCCAAAAATTACCTTTCCAGATGGAAAAACTAAAAATTATGAAAACGGAATAACTGGGTTTAAAATTGCCGAAAGTATTTCAAGGTCTCTTTCTAAAGAGGCCATAGCTATTTTTGTTAATGGCATTCAAAAAGACTTATGCGACCCAATCAACTCTGATGCATCTATTTCCATAATCACAATAAATAGTGATGAAGGTTTAAAAATTATGAGGCATACATTAACTGCACAAGTTTTAGCAAAAGCAGTAAAAAAATTATATCCAAAGGCTAAATTAGCTATTGGTCCAACGATCGAGAATGGGTTTTATTACGATTTTTGGATTGAAAATCAAATTTCTACAAACGACTTGCCTACAATAGAAAAAGAAATGAAAGAGATTATTAAAAAAGGTAGTTCTATAAATAAATCTCTTAAATCCAAAAAAGAAGCTATTAAATTATTCAAGCAAAAAGGAGAAACCTACAAGGTCGACATAATTAATCAATCAAAACAGAAAGACAATTTTCAAATTTATCAACAAAGTGAATCAGAATTCATTGATCTATGTCGTGGTCCACATTTACCTAACTTGAAACATATAGGAGCATTTAAATTAACAAAGTTGGCTGGTGCATATTGGCGCGGGGACTCATGTAATGAAATGTTACAGCGCATATACGGGACAGCTTGGAAAAATGAAAAAGATTTAAAGAAATACATGAATATGATTGAAGAGATCAAAAAAAGAGATCACAGAAAGTTAGGGAAAGAACTTGATTTATTTCATTTTCAGGATGATGCTCCTGGGTCGGTTTTCTGGCATCCAAAAGGCTGGATTTTATATAGAACAGTCGTGGAATATATGAGATTGAAACTCAACACAGCAGAATATGAAGAAGTAAATACACCCCAATTAGTGGACAGCTCTTTATGGAAAGATTCAGGACATTGGGAGAAATTTAGAGAACTAATGTTCGTATCAAAGGTGGAAGATAAAGTTCTAGCCATCAAACCTATGAACTGTCCATGTCATGTTCAGATATTTCGTCAAGGAATAAAAAGTTACAAGGATTTACCTATTCGCATGGCAGAGTTTGGTTCTTGCCACAGAAATGAGCCATCAGGAGCACTTCATGGACTCATGAGAGCAAGAGCATTTACTCAAGATGATG
>CAYYMX010000109.1:0-2870 GCA_964473045.1 uncultured Alphaproteobacteria bacterium
AATGATGAAAACAGAATAATGACCGGGAAAAAAACACAACTTATCCATGATTATAATGCTGCCCTATATTACTTTTTAAATGACAATGACAACATTGAACATAAAATTAAAAAGATTGCTTGTAAAAAAGCAATTGGGAGAGCAGAAAAGTGGTCAAGAAGAATTTTAAAAAAGAGTATTTTTAATCAAATGAACTTACTAAAAATAAAATTTTATCTTAGAGAAAGAAATTTATCCCAAATTATTAAAAAAACATGTTTATATATTTCCAATAACGTCAGCGATAAAGAAGTAAGATACAAAGTTTCTTAATTTTATTCTCCTTGGTTCATCAATGATCCTTTAATTCTTGATAATTTTATCATTCTCAAAAAAAATAAAACTGAAAGAGAAAAGTAAAAAAAATTTAAAAATAAAATTGTTCTTACATTTTCATAAGGCATTACTCCATGAATTATAATTGATCGCATAGATTCAAAAATATGAACAGGCGGTAAAATTAATGAGATTTTTTGCATAATGATAGGGAGTGAATCTAGAGGATAGTATACACATGAAAATGGCAATAACATAAATATTATTGCCCAAGACATTTCTTCAAATGAATGACCATATCTTAAAACTAATCCAGAAACAAAAAAACCAATTGACCATCCAACAAATAATAAATTAAAGAAAAAAAAAATAAGAAAAAAACTTAACTCGAAAAGATGAAAATTAAAAAAAAAGTTTGCGATAAACACTGCTGGTGTTAAGCCCACAACAGTTCTTAAAAAACTTATCAAGGTCAAACTAATAACCAGCTCATACCCCCTAATAGGTGTTATAAAAAGATTGCAAAGGTTTCTTGACCACAACTCTTCAAAAAAAGACATTGACAAACCAAGTTGACCTCTAAACAAAACATCCCAAAGTACAACTGCTGAAAGAATTATATTTAAAGCACTCCATACTCCCAAAGAATTATTTGCAATTAAAAAGTCTGTAAAAAACCCCCAAAAAAGAATTTGAACTGATGGCCAATAAAAAATACTAATCATTCTTGGCAATGACCCAAAAGCAATATGCTTATATCTCATTAGCAATGCAAAAATTCTTAAAAACATTATCCCTCTCTCAAAAAAAGATCTAAGACAGATGAATATTCTTTTTTTAGTAAACTTTTCAGTTTCCCTTTCAAAACTAATTTTCCATTATTAAGTATAAATATATATGAACACATGCTCTGAATTTCATCAAGATTGTGTGAAGCTAATAGCAATAAGGCCTTATTCTTAATTTGATACTCTTTTAAATAATTCCTTATAAACAATGATGTTTCAGGATCTAAAGATGCTGTTGGTTCATCAAGCAACAAAACTTTGGGTTGGTTCAAAAGAGCTTTGCACAAACTTACTTTTGTTTTTTGACCAGCAGACAAGGAACCAAATAATTTATCCAACAATGAACTTAATTCTAATTCTTTTGATAACTTTTCTATCACATCATCCTTATTAGAAATTCCATAAAGTCTTGAGTAAAATATTAAATTTTGCCTAACTGTCATTTTCTTTGGTAAGTCAACATAGGGACTTTGAAAATTTATTTTTTCCAAAATTTCATATTTTCTTTTTTTTAAGTCTTTATTTAAAATAAAAACTTTCCCTTTTGTTGGGGTTATTAGTCCCATCAAAATACCTATTAAAGTTGTTTTACCTGCACCATTTTTTCCCAATATTCCATAAATTCCACTTTCTGAAAGTTCAAATGAAATATTTTTCAATACCAAAAGGTTATCAAAAGATTTGTAAAGATTAATTACTCTAATTGAACTGTCTGTCACTTATTTGAGTTTATAAGCAATTATACTGTTATCTAACATCATTGGAATAATAATTACATTTTTATGCATTATTATTTCCAAATCTGCAGATCCCTTATTTATATCAAGAATAACTCTTGCAATGCCTTTATTATTGACTGAAAACAATTGCCCCTTAATCCAATCGGTCACAAAGTATCCACGCTCAAAATATGAATCTTCAACTCGCCCCTTATTAAATACAATTCCATCCAAATTACCGATGGGTCTAGTACTAAAAAATTTTGTAATAGTTCTATTTTTTAGATTAAGCTTAATAAGATATCCAGGTATTTCAGTTTTAAAACCTTCAGTTCTTTTGCCCCAACAAGCTATAATTAAATTTTCTTTATCAATCAAAAGACCGTTAGGAGAGAATAACATGTCACTTTTTTTCCATAACTCAATCTTATTATCTTTTAATCTATAAATTATATTTTTAAACATATCAGAAGCATAAATATTCCCAGATTTATCAGCTACCAAGTCATTAAGAAAACCAGGCCTATGAATTTTAAAAAACTTTTTAGACTTATCTATCAATGAAATTTTCCAAATCTTATTTATATCTGCAACAAATAAATGATCTTTTACAATTGCCAAACCTTTAGGCGCATCTAATCCAGTTACCCATTTTTTTTCAACATAATTTCCATTAGAATCTAATTTTGATATATAACCATTTTCGTCTTCTTCAAGTGGTTTACCATTTATATTCGAAACATAGATTGAGTCGCTTGTTTTATGATAAATTACAGATTCGGGATTTGATAAACCATCAACCTTCCAAATTATTTCTAGAGCATTTAAAACACTTACAAAAACAAAAAAGACTAGAAAAAAAACTACAAAAAATTTAAACTTCATTTACTCATATAGTATAGAAATATCTAAGAAAACAAAACTTTTTAAAGGCTTAACACCAATTAATACCAAAAGTGAGTTTACATTTATTAAAAAACTAATACATTTTTTAACTTATTTTAATTATAACATAATCTTAATAAAAGATAAAAATGAGTAAAAACTT
>CAYYMX010000110.1:0-2857 GCA_964473045.1 uncultured Alphaproteobacteria bacterium
TGAGAGTTATTTAGATTTTTCCAGTCTACTGAAACAACTTTATCATCAGTTGAGGCATGTATGAAATTAATTAAATATGAACCAATAAAACCAGCACCACCAGTAACAAGAATCATTTTACTACCATTTTGAGATAAAACATAAAATTAGTTAAGAGAGGACTTTAAGTATTATAAAACTTATCAGATAAGTTACCATAATAAATCCTAAAATATTTTTAAAAAAAATATCATTTTTATTTCTATTGATTTTTAAAGATCTGTATAACCAAAAAATCCATATGTTAAATAACAAAAAATATGAAACTAATAAAAAACTTATTAAGTATTCTTTCATTGTAAATACCATATATTGTGTTTTTTTAGTAAAACACTACTATAATTTGTTGTATAACAAATATATATATATTATTATTACACAATGCATTATGACAGTGAAAAAAAAATTAGTTACTCTTTAAACCCAATTGATTCAATAGAAGAGATAATTTATCGATATGATTTAGACTTTTTGAGAGATACTCCTAATGCACTTTCAATTACATTTAAAGGTCTTTGGAGATACTATAGAATAAACTTTGATTGGGATGAGTTTAAAAATATTATTAATATTTCATGTAGCCTGGAAATTAATAATTCAAAGAAAATTAACAAAAATATTTCGTCATTGATTCCTTTAATAAATAAAAAGGTCTCTCTTGGTTACTTTGAGTTTTGTACAAATTTAGATGATATTTTTTTTAATTATAAAGTTTCTATTAAAGGTATAAAAATTTTGTCAACGGAACAAATTGAAAATTTTATAGATGTTGTTGTATATGAATGTGATAAGTTTTTTCCAGTTTTTTATGTTTTTATTGAAGAAAAGCAAGATCCAAATTATGCCCTTAAGGCAGCATTGATTGAAACTTGTGGTGAAGCATGAGTTCCTCACTTATTGTTGGCTGCGGTAATTTAGGAAGTATAATTTTAAATGGATTTCTAAAGAAAAAAAAAAATATTTTAGTTTACGAAAAGAGTCCTAAAACAATCAGAAAATTAAAAGAATCATTTAAGATAAATGCAATCTCTGATTTAAAAAGAATTTCTTCGAAAAACATAGAATATTTAATGCTTTGTGTTAAGCCAAAAGATTCCATTGAATTACTAGGAAAAATTAAGGATTATATTCCTCAAAATTGTATTTTGGTTTCATTTGTGGCTGGACTTTCAGTAAAAAGGATTAGAGAAACTGTTGGATTGAAAAATATTGTTAGAATTATGCCGAATATTCTTATAAATGTTAAAGAAAGTGCTACTGGAATATTTGCAAAGAATATAGAAAAATCAGTTAAAAAAAAACTTGTATCTGATTTTGAATTTTTTGGATTGCTTAAGTGGTTAAGATTTGAAGATGATATAAATTTTTTTACTGCTCTATATGGTGGTGGTCCAGCATATGTTTGTTATTTTCTTCAATGTTTAGTTGAAATTTCAATGAAGAATGGTTTAAGCCGAGATGTTTCAAAAAAAATGGTATCAAGTCTTATTAAGGGTACAAGTAAGATTCTAGAAGATCAAAATAATGACTTTGAAACCTTAATAAAAAAAGTTGCAAGTAAGGGGGGGACTACTGAACAAGCATTGAAAATACTTAATAATGAGAAAATTTTTTACAAAATCATTAATGAAGCCGTGCTGGTAGCAAAAAAAAGATCTATTGAAATATCTAAAAGTTTAAACTCTATCAAGATTTGAATCTGTAATTTTTATCTGAAAACATGAACCATTTAATTTTTTTGATTCTGTTATATTGATCTTACCTTTTAGTTTTCCTGCAAGTTCTTTAGCAATGCTCAAACCTAAACCTGAGCCACCTTGATTGAGATTTCGTGAACTGTCAATTTTGTAAAAAGGTTTAAATATTTTTTTTCTGAACTGGATAGGGATACCAGGCCCATCATCATCTATTTCAATGGTGAGATTATTTTTGATTTTTACTGCTTTTAAAAGGACTTTGTTGCCGTATTTACAGGCATTATCTACGAGATTAAAAACTATTCTATAAAGACAATTTTTGTCTGAGTTAATAATTAATTTTTTATTACAGTTTACCAAAATTTTTTGACTTTTTCCTTTTTTAGATGAATGAATAACTTCTTCAAGAAGATCCAAAACTTTAATTTTAGTGTATTTATTCAGATTTATTTTTTCGGAATAATCAAGATATTCCTTAAGAAACATTTGCATAATGTTAACATCATTTTTAATTGAACTAATCTCTGGTTTTCCATTAAGTAACTCAAGTTGCAATTTTATTCTTGTTATAACTGTACCTAAGTCATGAGAAATCCCAGCTAAAAAACTTGTTCTTTGTGCAATATAGTTTTTGATTTTTCTTCTCATTTTTAAAAATGCATGTCCAGCCAATCTTATTTCAGTAGCTCCAGTGGGTTTAAAGTTTTTAATTTCCTTTCCCTCTCCAAACTCTTCAGCTGATTTGGCTAGTTTATAAATTGCTCGCACTTGATTTCTTAAGAACAGGAATGCAATGAGTGATAAAATTAAAGATGAAAAAACTATCCACAAAAATAAGATAGTTGGAGTTTCACTTAATAAGTATTTTCTTGGTATGTAAGTTTTTAAAATTTTTTTTTCAGTTTTAATAAATAAAATTATTTCTTCTTTGCCAAAATAAACTTGTAAATCTTTGCCTATTCTATCTTTCATGTTTTTTTCAGTTTTCTTTTCAAAATACGATTTGTATGAGATTAAGTTATTTTCTATTTGGGTTGTGGTCATAAATTTTAAATTTAAATTTGAGGCCATTTGTTTAGCACTAAATTCACCAGATTTTTCGTATTCATTTATTAATAAAC
>CAYYMX010000111.1:0-2808 GCA_964473045.1 uncultured Alphaproteobacteria bacterium
ATAAAAAAGTTTCAGAGGCTGCTGTTGTTGGTTACCCTCATGAAATTAAAGGACAGGGAATTTATGCCTACATAACTTTAATGAAAGGAGAAACCTACACAAATGAGTTAAGAAAAGAATTAGTAGGTTGGGTAAGATCTATAATAGGTCCTATCGCTGCACCCGATATTATTCAATGGGCACCAAGTCTCCCAAAAACACGTTCAGGAAAAATTATGCGGAGAATCTTGAGAAAAGTTGCCTGTAATGAAGAGGAATCTATTGGTGACACTTCAACCTTAAATGAGCCAGATGTAGTTGATGAACTTTTAAAAAATAGAAATAATTTTAGTCAAAAATCGTAGCAGATTCCTTTTCTTTCCCAATCACCATATCTTGTAGGTTCTAGCCCACTGGGACCACCTAGCTCTTTTGTTTTAGTTGAATTTATAATTTTTTTTTCTTTTTTTTGCTTTATTCTCTTTGACATAATATTAATTTAAATAAATATTAATCTTTTTAGCCAGTTAATTTTGCCAGATTCAAGAAAAATTGCTACTGAAATTATAGTTCAGATATACAAAAACTATGATGTAGATAAAGCAACTAATCTTTCTAAGCATTTTGAAAAGCTTAGTTTGAGAGACAGGTCTTTTGTTAAGTTTCTAGTCTTAAATACTTTAAGGAGGAATGGGGAAGTTGATTTAATAATTTCAAAATTTTTAAAAAAACCTCTGCCAAAAAAAAATACTTTTATAAAAAATTTACTAAGAATCTCTATTACACAAATTATTTTTTTAAATCTTGCTGAATATTCTATAGTTAATACAGCGGTTGAATTATCCAAAAAGTTTGGTTTTCAAGGACTAGTCAATGGGTTACTTAGAAATGTTTGTAGGAAAAAAAAAGAACTCCTTTCCGAATCTAATGAAATTGAGAATCTACCTAGATGGATTAGAAAAGAACTCGCAAACAATTTTAGCAATTCATACACAAAAAGGATAGCCAAGCAAATTGTACTCGAGCCATTTATTGATATTAAGATAAAAGATAGTCAGCTCAAATCAAAAGATTGGGTTAAGGTTTTTGGAGGTGAAATGGTTTTTCCTAGTATTCTTAGATTTAAAAGCAAAGGTAAAATTGATGAACTTCCTTTTTTTAGCAATGGGTTTTGGTGGGTTCAGGGTTTAGCAGCAACTTTCCCTGTTAATATGATCAATGATATTTATAAAAAAACTACTAGAAATTCCATTTCAGTACTTGACGTTGGAGCGGCACCAGGCGGAAAAACATTTCAATTATTAGAAAGTGGGTATGATTTGACATCATTAGAAATATCAACAAAAAGGGTATCTAAGTTGAAGGAAAATTTAAAAAGGCTTAACTTTCAAACAAAAATAGTGTGTGATAATTTTATCTCTTGGGAACCTCCACAGAAATTTGATTGTATTCTAATTGATGCTCCATGCACAGGGTCTGGACTTTTACAGAAAAAACCAGAGATTATGATTAGAGATAAATTCGAAAACCATAAAAAACTTGATAGTAAACAAAAATTAATGATAAAAAAAGCTGCAACTATTTTAAATAATGGTGGATTAATAATCTATTCCGTTTGCTCTATTTTACATAGTGAGGGATTAAATCATATAAAAGAATTTGTCTTCAAAAACAAAAACTTCTCATTAATAAAACCTAACTCAAAATTCGAAAAATTTGGTAATATTCATAGAAATGGTACCTTTATGTCAACGCCTGCGGATTTTAAAAGCGTTGGTGGAATAGATGGGTTTTTTATTGCCTGCATAAAATATCGGAAAAATTGAATATGAAAAAAAAAAATAGTTGGTTGAATGATAAATTTATTCCATCTCTACTATTTGGAAACGCAGTCTATGATTATTTACTTGAAAAAAGTGCTCCTTCCGAAATTCTTTTCAGCCCCGAAGACTTTTGGGGAGGTAGTGCAAAGATTGGGAAAGAAATAGTTGAAGGAAATATAATTTTTTTTGGCGAATCCTTTACTTTTAAAGATTATGTCTGGGAACAAAATAATGCAAGCAAGTTTTGGAATGAAGAACTTCATAGTTTTAGTTGGCTTAAGGATGTGAGGTCACTTGGCACCAACAAAGCTAGAATTTTTGTTAGGAAAAATATTCTAGAATGGATAGAAAGTTTTGGGAAATGGAATATTAATTCATGGAAAACTGATGTATTAGCAAAAAGAATTGTGAATTTACTCAGCCATTTTTCTTTTTATTTCAATACAGCTAATGAGAATTTCCAAAAAAAAATATCTAAAAACCTTAACAAACAAGCAATTCATTTATTTAAACTAAATACTGATAGTTTTTTTGAAAATGAGAAAATTTTTATAGCTAAAGCAAAAATTCTTTCAACATTATCATTCAAAAGTTTGAGAAGTAAGTTTGATAGAGAAATGGAAAATCTTGATGGGATAATAAATTCCAATCTTTTGGGTGACGGAATGCACTATTTGAGATCTCCAAGTGAACATTTTTATTTTCTTAGAGCATTGATTGACATAAAATATTATTTAGGGGCGTTTAAGATTACTATCCCCAAAACATTAAACAAAAGAATCTCAAGAATGTCGGCAGTTTTAAAATTTTTTAAAATAGCTAATGGTCATTTATCAATATTTAACAACTACGTTTATGTTGAAAAGGGATCAATTGAACAAATAATTAAGATTGCAAATTCAAGGATTAAGGCACCTCACTATCTTTCAAATGCTGGTTTTTACAGAGTTTCAGAAAATAGACTAATTTTTATTTTAGATGGTGGAACTCCTTCTATCGAAAAAAC
>CAYYMX010000112.1:0-2792 GCA_964473045.1 uncultured Alphaproteobacteria bacterium
TGAATATTTGTCATACCACACGAAATTATTAATGGTTTTTTTGTTTTTATAATTTCATTAATTAATTTTTTATTTTTAATTTCAAATGCAGCTATTTTATATGCAGATGTGTTAAGTTTTTCAGCAAATTTAACTGCAATATCTTGAGAGTTTTTTAAAACACTTTTATTTATATTTGCTGGTATTTTTGATTCTCTAAGTATACCTTGTTCATGTTTGTTTTCAGACGGTTCGTAAATTGAAATTTTTCCATCTTTAAATCTTGTTACAGCAATAGAAATCTCTTGTTTAAAGTTTAAAAATTTTTCTAAAACATACTCTTTGCTAAAATCTAATTTTTCATCGATATCTTCCAAAGATTTAAACCTGTATTGTTGTTTGCCATCATAACCTCCGGAAACAGACTTT
This sequence comes from uncultured Alphaproteobacteria bacterium, assembly GCA_964473045.1. GTDB lineage: Bacteria > Pseudomonadota > Alphaproteobacteria > Methylaequorales > Methylaequoraceae > CAYYMX01. The sequence continues at coordinate 409 of CAYYMX010000112.1, forward strand.
AATATACAATTACCATATAACTTTACTCCCTCTTTTAGTTCCGCTAATGATTTTATACTTCTCCATTCTGTTGTTTTTATTCCAAGCTCATTAGCAAATTTTTTTTCTAATATTCTGTTTTGAGCAATTTTTAAAGTATTTGGTGAGGGATGAACTTCTTTCACATCAGCAATAGATTTTAAAATTTTGTAAGATAAATTCTCGAAAGCGTAAGTACACAAGTCTATTTTTTTAACAAAATTTTCTATTACTTTTTTGTCATTTAAATCAGCACATATAAATTCATCTGCGTAGTGCTTTGCTGGACCGTCTTTATCATTAGTAAGAACTATAGTTTTGATTCCACCAATTTTTTTTGCAGATTTTACAAGTTGGGTTTCTAATTGACCGCTATACAAAATTCCTAGCGTTATATCTTTTGACATTTACTTTGGTCTTTTTTTTATTGATTGAGTTTGAAGTCGTCTCCACTTCTCTAAATTAGATTTTACTTTCTCATCATAATTGCCAATTATTGAAGCTGCTAATAATCCCGCATTGAATGCTCCATTAATAGCTACAGTTGCGACTACAACGCCTTTAGGCATCTGATTGACACTTAACAAACTGTCAAGTCCATTAAGTTTTTTGCTTTCTACAGGCACGCCAATAACAGGTAAAGTTGTTAGAGATGCTACCATGCCTGCTAAATGGGCGGCTCCACCAGCTCCTGCTACGATAACTCCAAATCCATTTTTTTCGGCATTCTCTGCAAATTGAAACATTCTTTTTGGAGTTCTATGAGCGCTTACAATTGAAACTTGATATTTTACCTTAAGAATTTTTAAGATTTTTTCACAATCTTTCATTACAGGATAATCGGTGCTACCAGATCCCATGATAATTGCTACTTTATTATTTGGTTTATTGAGTTTCACAAACCAATTTAATCAATTTTATAAATAAAAACAATAGAGTTGTAATTTCTTTTTTTGGACTAATTTATGCCAATCAAAACACAGATTTTTTTATCATGTTAAAGTTATGAAAATATTATCTATTTTATCTTTGTTACTTTTGTTAACTAATTGTGCGGGTAGCAACTTGGCCAAAGTCAAATTTGGTGAGCGTTGCACTGCTTCTGACGCAAAACAACTACAGGAAAAATCTTATGTTTGGTTTGTTAGTAAAGACGCTGCAGAAGATTTTGACAAAAGAATAAATAAATCAAACTGTTTAGATAGCTAAATTAATTTTTAATTTTTGTTATTTATGTTAATAAGGGGTTTATGAAAAGACCTTTACCCCTTATTATATCTTGTGTAATCTTCTTTTTTTTTAACTCAAATTTAATAGCTATGGAAAAAAAACCTCCTTATCATCATGTTTACGATGAAAATGGAAATTTTCTTAAATTCCGGAATGGGCCTGGAATTCCTGAATTTGATAGAAAAAGAAAATGGCCATGGAAAAAATTTAATAAAGAAAGAAAGAAAGTTCAGATTCAAATCCCTAAAGATTTTGTCATAAAAAGAGAAGATGTGATAAAAAAAATGGAGGCAAATAAATCAAATGATTACTTGTTATGGATAGGACACAATACTTTTCTTCTTCATATAGAAAATACATATATTCTATTTGATCCTTGGTTTGAAAAAAGAGCAGGATTTTTAGGAATGTTTGGTCCAAAACGTTTTTTAGACCCGGCCATAAAAGTTTCTGACTTACCTAAGATTGATGTCATTTTAATTTCTCACAGTCATTTAGAACATTTCAGCCGAGATTTTAGAAGACAGTACAAAGATAAAAAAAATACTAAAATAATTGTCCCGTTAAAGATGGGTTCTTACTATACAAAATATGGCTACAAAGATGTTCTGGAATTAGATTGGAGAGAATCTACGTCAATAAAAAATAATATTAAAATAACAGCTGTTGAAGCGATTCACTGGTCCCGTTCTTGGATTAATGACTTAAACCAAACTGGTTGGCAAAGTTATTTGATTACCTTGCCCTCTGGAAAAACAATACTACTAGGATGTGACACGGGAATTTATAAAGAGACTTATAAAAGAATAGGAAAAGAAATTGGCCAAAAAGTTAATCTTGTAACACTAAATATTGGGAGTTGGGATTTTGGAAAAATTGGAATTGAGTCAACTATCTATCATGCAAAACCATCTGAAGCTTTACAAATAGGACAACAATTAGATGCTGAAAAAGTTTTAGCTTCACACACTGGAAATATAATTTTATCGCTTGAAGATCCTTTTAAAAATTTCGAATTATTTAAATCTGCAGCACCACAACATGGATATAATGATAAAACAGCGATTACATTCAAACATGGAGAGTTAAGAACGCTTGAAGATTTGCTTAATTAAGCACTTTTTCTTTTATTTCTC
>CAYYMX010000113.1:0-2619 GCA_964473045.1 uncultured Alphaproteobacteria bacterium
AGATTATTTTGGTTTAGGAGTTTTTCTTATTGTATATGCAGTTCTAGTTTTTTTTGCCCCTAACTTTTTAGGACATCCAGATAACTACATTCCAGCGAACCCTTTACAAACTCCTTCCCATATCGTTCCAGAATGGTATTTTTTACCTTTCTACGCTATTCTTCGCGCAGTTCCAGACAAATTGCTTGGTGTATTATTAATGTTTTTAGCTACAGCAATTTTATTTTTTCTACCATGGCTTGATAGACACAAAATCAGAAGTGCTAATTTTAGACCTTATTTTAGACAGTTTTTTTGGCTGTTTTTTATAGACTGCATTATTCTTGGTTGGGTAGGCTCTATGCCAGCTGAGGGAGTTTATGTTTTAATTGCTCGGTTGGCTTCTGTATACTATTTTTCTTTTTTTTTAATAATTATGCCACTTCTATCAAAGTTTGAGAAGATTGGAAACTTACCCTCCAGTATTTCAGCATCAGTACTTTCAGAGAAATTTGATAAAACAAGTGAAGGCTATGAAAAGTAAGTTTAAAACTACGCTAATTATTTGTGCATTTTTTTTGGCAACTTTATTTGTCAGTTCCACTTCTAAAAGTGTTGAAAGTGAGGTTGAGTTGATTGAACAAAACTGGCCGTTTAGGGGTATTTTTGGAAGATTTGATAAATCATCATTACAAAGAGGCTTTCAAGTGTATCGAGAAGTTTGTTCTGGATGTCATGGGATTAGACATATTGCCTTTAGAGATCTTCAAGAAATTGGTTTTTCAAAAGATGAAGTTAAGTCTATTGCTTCTGAGTATGAATTGGTAGATGGACCTAATGATGAAGGTGAAATGTTTGACCGATTAGGAAAAGAAAGTGATAAATTTGTTGACCCTTACGAGAATAAACAAATTGCAAGAATTTCAAATAATGGATCTTATCCTCCAGACTTATCATTGATTGTTAAAGCGAGATCTGGAGGTGCAGATTACATTTATAGTTTATTGAATGGTTATAAAGACTTTCCTCAAAACTTTGAGGCAAGTGAAGGAATGTATTATAATGAATTTTATCCTGGAAATCAGATAGCAATGCCATCTCCTATAATGGATGATATTGTTGAGTATGATGATGGTACCGAAGCTACCCATTCTCAAATTGCAAAAGATATAACATCATTCTTAGCATGGACAGCTGAACCAGAATTAGAAAAAAGAAAAAGTTTGGGAGTTAAAACAATCTTTTTTCTTATTTTGCTGACAATCATGCTTCTTGGCGTCAAGAGAAAAATTTGGAAAGACGTAGAATAAATTCATCTAGCAAACCTAGTGTTGCTTTTGTTGGAGGAAGTGGATTATACCAGATTCCAAATTTTAGCAATTATAAATGGTTAAAGATCAAATCTAATTTTGGGCAACCGTCTTCTGATGTTTGTGTTGGTACCCTTAATAATCAGAGAATTGCTTTTTTACCAAGACATGGAAAAAATCATACTATCTCACCAAGTAAAATAAACTACAGGGCAAATATAGAAGTTCTAAAAATTCTTGGCGTTGAGAATATTATTTCTCTTTCTGCTGTTGGTAGTTTAAGAGAAGATTACAAACCAGGAGAATTCGTTTTAGTAGATCAATTTATAGATAAAACTTATTTGCGAAAAAAAACATTCTTTGATGATGATTTGGTGGTTCATATTCCTTTTTCGAACCCTATTTGTCGTAATTTAAAAACTACTATTTCTAAAAAATTGAAGAAATTAAGTATAAAATTTCATGGTACAGGTAGTTATGTTTGTATTGAAGGTCCTCAATTTTCAACTTTTGCAGAGTCCCAACTATATCGTTCTTGGGGTTGTGATGTTATCGGAATGACAAATATGCCAGAGGCAAAACTAGCTCTTGAAGCTGGTATTTGTTATGCTGCAGTATCTATGGTTACGGATTACGATTGTTGGCATCCAAATCATGACAATGTTACCATTGATCAGATAGTAAAAACTCTGAATGATAATTCAGAAAAAGCCTTTAAATTAATAACTGAACTTTGTAAATCTAAAAAAATTGAGTGTGAAAAAAAAAAGAAAGAACTTTCAAAAAACTCTGTAATTACAAATTTGTCAGCAATAAAGAAGTCTACTAAGAAAAAATTATCAAATATTATTTCTGGAATATGAGGGTAGGGAAAAAAAAATATACAACTTTATGGATTGAAAACAAAAATAAGATAAAAATTATTGACCAAACTCAATTACCATTTGAGTTTAGAGTTTTTGAATTAAAGACACTTTCAGACTTTTGTTCGGCAATAAAAGACATGAATGTGAGAGGGGCTCCATTAATAGGAGTAACTGCAGCATTTGGATTGGCTCTGTCAGTTCTAAAAGACCCTAGAGAAAATAATATTAAAGATTCATATGAAAAATTATTTGATACTAGACCTACTGCTGTAAATTTAAAATGGGCATTAGATAAGATTCTTAACAATGTTTTGAAAGTTGATATTAGTAAAAGATTTGATCTTGCTTTTAATTTGGCAATTGAAATTAGGAAGAATGACATCCTTAAGTGTCAAAAAATCGGTGAGTATGGATGCAAATTACTAGAAAATATTTATAAAAAGAATAGAAAAAGAATTAATATT
>CAYYMX010000114.1:0-2615 GCA_964473045.1 uncultured Alphaproteobacteria bacterium
ATTTTAATTGGTCTCTTGGTGAAATGGATCATCACGACGGTCTTCGGAACCGTAATTCTGGGTTCGAGTCCCAGGGAGACCACCATAGATTTATGCATGGTTGACTATAAAAAAATATTTTGGATATCCTCATATCCCAGAAGTGGGAATACGTGGCTAAGATTAATACTTTGCGGTCTTTTTTTTACCAAAGATGGAAACATCGACGATTTGAATATATTAAAAAAAATTAACAAACTAGATTCATTAAATAACTTTAAATTCATTAAAGAAATATCAATCAATGACTACAATCTGATTTTTGAAGACAGTGAATATAATGAGGGGGCATTAGCTGCATATTCCAAATACTGGATAGAGGCGCAAAAAAAAATTAAAATTAACGAAGGAACATTCGCCTTTTTCAAGACTCACAATGCAAGAATAAAACTAAAGGAAAACTATTATACCAATGAATTAACAACACTTGGTTTTATATACATCTCCCGGGATCCAAGGGACATTGTTTTATCCTATTCCAAGCATACAAATAAGGACATAGATTCCACAATTGATCTTTTAATTAATGATAAAATAATGGGAGGTAAAAAAACATATAATAACATGCTGGAAATTATACTGAACTGGAAGGATCATTACCGTTCCTGGAAACAATTCACCGTGGTTCCTAGCCTATTTTTAAAATATGAGAATTTAGTAAATGATATTGAAATGGAAATTAACAAAATCATAGATTTCTTTTATGAAAATTTTCACATTGAAATAAGAAACAAAAATGAGAAAATTAAGAATGTGATTAAATCAACTAATTTTTACAACCTACAAAGTATGGAAAACAAAAATGGTTTTTATGAAAAATCAGAATTTTCAAAATTTTTTAGAATAGGCAAAACAAAACAATGGAAAAACGGGTTGAATCAAGATCAAAAAAAATTAATTGAGCAATCATTTAAAAAACAAATGATTGAATTAAAATACATGTAAAAAATCCTAGATAAACTTAAGGGCGTTAATTGGTTGCTAATTTAATTTAGTATATACTAAAGTTTTTAATTCGTGGCAAATTGGTAAAACCATAGCTTAATATTACAATATTTTAGATTTTAACTAATTATTTTTTATGTTAATTTGGAATTATGGAATTTAAAAAATTAATTAGTCCAATGAAGACTGATGAATTCGTTGAAAAATATAAAAATAAGGAAACGTTCTTAATAAAAGGTGAATATAATAAATTTTCTAACTTGATAACTTTAGAAGAAATTGAAAGAACTTTGAATAATGGATGCAACATAAGCACGCCTGTAGAAATAATTATAGATGGAGGTAGAAAATATTTTGTACAAAAAGACGTTCAGTGGACACAATTTGCAGTACATAAGTCATCCATTAAAAAAATGCTTGAAGAAAAACATAGTTTTTTAATGCGCAATCAAACTCAAATAAATACACAAGTTTCAAATTTGATAGACACTATTGAACATACCTTTGAAAATTCCACTGCAGATATGCATCTCTACATATCTCCAATTACATCTTCAACGGGTTATGATGCACATCGTGATAGACCCCAGCACAAAATTTATATGCAGGTTATAGGGAAAACTAATTGGGTTATATTCGATCATAAAGAGAATTTATCTGATAAAACTGGGGCAATTAAGGAAAAAGAAGAGGATATTTATCTCAAAAAAAGAATGGAGTTTATGCTTGAGCCCGGTGATCTACTTTATATGCCTCCGGATACTTTTCATAAAGTACGAAATGAAGATGGTCCTAGAGTATCATTTAGTATTCCTTTTGTAATTCATGAAGAAAACATTCAAAGAATGGACAGGACGCACATTCCTTTCAAAAAAATCTTTGAGTCATTTAATTAGTTTTGATCCTTAGGATTTATTTTTTTGTTTTTTTAAGTTAGTTGGAATAAAACTTGATCCAATGGTACAATAGATATAACGTCTATCCACAGCAGCAAGACAGCCAATCAATAAAGCAATATAAAGCTCATTTTATGAATCTACACCAAAAACCTTATATATAGCTTCATCTATGCGCGCATTAAAAGAAATGGATCTTCTTTCTCCTTTTCCATAAAATGGATTTACTGAGTGATATAAATAATGGGGGAAAAAATAAAAATCACCAACTCTGGGTTTTTGCGAAACGTATCCATTTGATAGAAATTGTTTAGACCCATGAATGAAATTAATAAATCCATGAGTATTATGCTTTTCTTTTTGGATTGTTTTTCCAAAATCATCCGGCACCATTAAATAACCGGCGCCAGAAATATGTCCTGAATGAAAATGAATTGGGTTGTATTCATTTTCAAATTGTCTAACAACCCAAGTATTAATGATCTCAAAATGTGTTATTTTTTTGTTTATCGACAATTTTATGTACGTTTTTACTGCCTGAAATAAAAAATTATATAGTTCTCCTTCAATCATCTCAGGCGGAAGATTGATTTCCTGAGTTACTTGACCAACAAGATCATTTCCTGCGTTCAATTCAGCAATTTTTTTTTCATTGTGTGCAACTTCCTGATCTATAAAACTATTAATTTTAAGAATCAAACTTTTTGGCATGTTTGCAACACCCAAGGATGGTCC
>CAYYMX010000115.1:0-2554 GCA_964473045.1 uncultured Alphaproteobacteria bacterium
GGTTTAATTGCGGCAACCATCTGAATAGTTGAACAATTAGGGTTGGAAATAATTTTTTTTTTAGAAGACAATGATATATCTTCAGGGTTTACCTCTGGAATGATTAGTGGCACATCTTTTTGCATTCTAAAAAATGAAGTGTTATCAATTACTATTGCACCTGACTTAATTGCTTTGGGTACAAATTTTTCAGAAACTTTTGCTCCAGAAGATGAAAGTACAAAGTCCACACCTTTAAAACTAAATTTTTCCAAATTTTTTACCTCTATTTTTTTTTCATTTCCATAATTAATGGTTAAGCCTTCAGATTTTTTTGATGCAACCGCAAAAAGTTCCTTTAATGGAAATTTTCTAGAATCAATTATATTTAAAATTTCTCTTCCAACATTTCCTGTTGCCCCAACCACCGCCAAACTATATTTTTTCATTTGCAAGTTCCTCCAAAACTAGATCTCCCATTTCACTGGTTGAAACTTCTTTTTTATTTTCAGTAATTATGTCTTTGGTTCTGTATCCCCTTTCTAGTACTTTGTTAACGGCCTTATTTATGAGTCCAAAGATCTTATCTTCTGAAAAAGAATATTTGAGCATCATCGATACACTTAAGATCATAGCAAGAGGGTTAGCAATTCCTTTTCCTGCAATGTCTGGTGCAGACCCATGAACTGGTTCGTACATTGCTTTCTTTGCACCATTTTGGTCTATGCCTATTGATGCTGAAGGAAGCATCCCCAGTGACCCAGTTAACATTGAAGCACAATCAGATAAAATGTCACCAAACATATTAGTAGTAACAATTACATCAAACTGTTTTGGGTTTCTAACTAACTGCATTGATGCATTATCAACATACATATGAGACAATTCAACGTCTGGGAATTTCTCTGAAACATCTGTTACAACTTTTCTCCAAAGTTCAGTTGATTCAAGTACATTTGCTTTATCAACCGAACAAAGTTTTTTTTTTCGTGAAGATGCTGCTTGGAATGCTATTTCTGCTATTCTCTGAATTTCATCTGAACTGTAAACTAATGTATTAAAACCTTTAAAAATTTTTTCATTAACTTTTTTTATGCCTCTTGGTTCACCAAAATAAATACCACTGGTAAGTTCTCTAATTATTAAAATATCTAAGCCCTCAATTATTTCTTTTTTTAGTGTTGATGAATCAATTAGCGAATCAAATACAATTGCTGGTCTAAAATTGGCAAATAAATCTAATTCCTTTCTTATTTTAAGCAAACCTCTTTCCGGTCTTTGATCAAAGTCAAGATTTTCCCATTTTGGACCTCCTACAGCACCAAGGATTATTGCGTCAGTTTTTTTTATTTTGTCTAATGTTTTTTCAGATAGAGGTGTTCCATACTTGTCAATTGATGCACCCCCAACTAAATCTTCGTAGAGATCTATCTCTACTTCAAATTTGCTAGATAACCAGTTAAGAATTTTTTTGGCTTCAAGAGAGATTTCTTGACCAATCCCATCACCGGGTAGCAAAGAGATATTAATTTTTTTTTTTCATTATTCTATTTAAGAGTTAAATCAATTATAAGATTTGCAAATCATTAAGTTATCCAAGGTCTTGTTTTACTAAGTTTTAGCTCATAATCATAGATTTTTTCAGATTTTTTTAACGTTAGTGCAATATCATCTAAACCCTCAAGGAGACACTTTTTTCTAAATGGATCTACATTAAAATTTATTAATTTTCCATTCTTACTAGTAATTTTCTGATTTTTTAAGTCTATAGTTAACAATTTTTTATTTTCTGCCTCTATCAGTAAGTAATCAACTTCTTTCTGAATCAATTTTATGGGAAGGATTCCGTTTTTAAAACAGTTATTGAAAAAGATATCAGCAAAACTTGGGGCTATTATACATCTAAATCCAAAGTCCAGAAGAGACCAAGGTGCATGCTCTCTACTGCTACCGCAACCAAAATTTTCTCCTGTAATAAGAATACTAGCATTTGTGTATGGACTCCAATTCAGAATGAAATCATTTCTAAGATTCCCATTTAAATCGTATCTTAGTTCGTGGAAAAGGTTTTTTCCTAATCCAGATCTTTTTATAGTCTTTAAAAACTGTTTAGGAATTATCATGTCCGTATCAATGTTAATCATTGGGAGAGGGGCAGCAATTCCAGTAATTTTTTCAAATTTTTTCATTCAAATATCCTCAACTGAACTTAACTTTCCTTTAATAGCTGTTGCAGCAGCAACTGCCGGACTTACCAGATGGGTTCTACCTTCTCTTCCTTGTCTTCCCTCAAAATTTCTATTTGATGTAGAAGCACATCTTTCTTTCGGTTGTAATATATCAGGGTTCATAGCCAAACACATTGAACAACCTGGCTCACGCCAATCGAATCCTGCGTTAATTAATATACTATCCAATCCTTCTTTCTCTGCTTGCTCTTTAACTAAGCCAGAGCCAGGAACAATCATAGAGTTAACTGATACTTTCTTTCCCTTTACTACTTTCGCAACTTCTCTTAAATCTTCTATTCTTCCATTAGTACAAGAGCCAATGAACACTCTATCAATCTTAATAT
>CAYYMX010000116.1:0-2503 GCA_964473045.1 uncultured Alphaproteobacteria bacterium
AGATATCTGTATTTCCATTTCTAGCAAGACTCATTACTAATTTTTTTCCATCTGCAGAGAATCTTGGGCTAAAAGTCATACCAGGAAAATCCCCAAGAACTTTCTGAACTCCTGTATTAAGGTTTAATAGAAAAATTCTGGGAACTTTGCTATTATAAGATAAATAAGCAACTTCCTGTGCTGCTGGAGAAAACCTTGGCGTGAGCGCTAAAAAAGAACCATCAGTTAAAAACTTATGATTTTCACCATCTTGATCCATGATTGCCAACCTTTTTTTTCTATTAGTCTTTGATCCAGATTCTGAAATATATACAATCCTACTATCAAAGTATCCAGATTCCCCAGTAATTCTTTGATAAATCATATCAGAGATTACATGAGCAATTCTCCTCCAATTAGATTTTTCAGTTGTAAGTTGTTGAGCAACCATTTGTTTTTCAGAGAGCACATCCCATAATCTAAATTCAATATTTAGTTCTTCATCTTTAAGTTTCAGTCTCCCAAAAATAAGACCCTGTGCTGTAGTTAATTTCCAATCTGCAAAGATTGGTTTTTTGTTAAAGTCAACTTTATCATCAATAAACAATCTTTTATTTAATATTAAGAATAATCCAGAACGCTCCAAATTATTTTTTACAACCTTATCTATATCTCTAGATATCTTTTTTTCTTGTTCGTTTGCGGATTCAAACTCAAGTAACGCTATTGGAATCGGTTCTGTATTACCTTGAGTTATATCTATTCTCAATTCTGCAAACAATTTAAGCGGAAAAAATACAACTGCAAATAAGAAAAAAAATTTTGTCATAATCTTTACTTAAACATAATAGATGGATTGAAGTCTAAAATCAAAGATTTCCATGTATCATATTTTTTTTGTGGTACTTTTAATTTTTTACATGAAGGATGGTTAACTGCTCTTAAAGCACTTTCAGCAGCAGCTCTAAAAAAGGGATCATTCAAACTTTTATCATTAATCAATTTGGCATATACAACTTTTCCGTCTTCATCTAACTTTAACTTTATAGAAACTACTAAATCTTTTAGATTTTTTGCACCGGCTGGTACTATCCAACAATCATAGAATTGTTTCTTTATCATATCAAGTTCTGAAAGAGTTAGTTTTTCTCCTAGATTTATGTTTTTCACCTCTTCTTCCTTCTCTTCTTCTTTAGTTTTTTTTAAGTCATCAACAGACTTTTGTGATTTAATTTTTTCAATCGACTTTAAAATACTAGACATTCTTTTATTATCCTTTTCCTCTTTTTTTATAACTTCTTCTTTTTTTTTGGGTTTTTTAGATTTTGAAGATTTTTCCTCTTTTTTTACAAATTCTGGAGGTTTTGGTTTCGACTTTGGTTTAGGTGGTTGAAAAATAGTTTTCTTAATTTTTTTTTTTACTTTTTTTTTTTGTTGAACCTTATTAACTGTTTTATCTGAAACATCAACAATTTCTAAAGGTATTTCATAAATTTCAAATCTTTTATTTTTTTTAAAAATCTCAGCACCATAAAAAAAAATAATCAAAATACCAAAATGCAGAATAATTGATTTTAGTAGACCAAAAGTCATACAGAAAATTATTTAAACTTTGTCACCAAAGCTACTTTTTTAAAACCTGACTTATTTATAAGACTCATCAAATTCATAATTTCACCATAATTTAAGTCTTTGTCACCTTTTACATAAATTTTAAGATCTTTATTTTGTTTCTTTAATTGTAACAATTTTTTTATTAAACTTTCTGCTGAAAATTTTTTTTTTTGTAAAAAAATCTCCCCTTTTGAATTTACAGTTACTGTAACCGGATCTTTCTTTTCATTCTTTAAGATAGAAGAACTTTCAGGCAAATTTATTTTAATGCCAGCAGTTAATAGTGGCGCCGTAACCATAAAGATTATTAGCAAAACCAACATTACATCTACAAAAGGAGTAACATTAATATCTGAGATTGTTTTTCTAATTTTATACTTTTTTTTTGTCAAAATATATTTTTATTTAAATACTTCTTTAGAAATTATTACCATTATTTCATCTGAAAAAACTTCTAATTTATTGTTAATATTTTCAAGCATATTATTAAATTTGTTAAAGAATAATACAGCAGGAATAGCTGCTACTAAACCAAGTGCAGTTGCAAATAAAGCCTCTGCTATGCCTGGAGCAACAACAGCAAGACTAGTATTCTGAGAAATTCCAATAGCTGTAAAACTATTCATTATTCCCCAAACTGTACCAAAAAGTCCAATAAAGGGAGCAGTTGAACCTACTGAAGCCAGAAAATTTAATCCATTCTCCAAATCAGTTAATTCTTTATTTATCACAATTTCCATTTCTTTTTTCACATTGTCACAAAAGTTTTTTTTGAATTCTAAGCTTTTACTTGCCAAACCACTCTTGATTTTTTCTAGATACATCATTGAAGAAAAAAAAACAGCTTCAATTGGATGTGTAGGTTGAGATCCAATTCTTTTTGATAACTTACTTAATGTCTCACTAGAAT
>CAYYMX010000117.1:0-2442 GCA_964473045.1 uncultured Alphaproteobacteria bacterium
TGCTTATTTTTATTGATGCAAATTCACAGAACTTTTCTAATGACAATTATACTTTGAAGGCAAAGTTTTTAAAGGTAGGCGGAATTTCTATTGGGAATGATGTAAAACTACGAGGTGTTAAAGTTGGAGTTGTTAGTAAAGTTGAGTTAAATGATGAATATTTTGCTGTTGTTGAATTCAAAATAAGTTCAGAAATAAAAATTCCAGATAACAGTTCTATTTCAGTTTTTAATGATGGAATATTGGGGAACAAATATCTTTCAATTGATCCAGGTGAAAAAGACGAAAAAAACGTTTTGAAAGAATTTGAAGAAATAAAAAAAGTAATTGATTTTGAATCAATTGAAGATCAAGTAAGTAAAATTATTTTTTTAGCAACCCAATAGTAATTTATGAAAAAAACAAAGAATCCTGAATTGCTGTGGATCACCAAAGAAAAAAAAACTATTTCGTGTGTTGAGACCAACAAAGTTTTAAATGAAAATTTTTTGGAGGTTACGTCAATAATGCAAAATGCGTTTGATGATGCAATTTTGTTGGGTTGTGATGAAGATGATTTTAAAAAAAAAATTTCAAATGTTGTTGATAAATTGAAATTTTCTCTAGGAAAAAATTAAAATTGAATTTAATTTCAAAAATAATATTTTTTTTTCTAATTTTTTATAGCTTTTGTTTATCTTCAGAAGATATCAATGGTCAGGGAGCTGTTTTACGAATACTTAATAAAATTACAACTGAAAAGTTTTTATTTACCGTACCACTTTCTCAAAAAATAAAATTAGAAAATAATAATTTAAAAATTTTTAAATTTTTAAAAATTGAAAGAGATGGTATTTTTGATCAAATAGCGTTGTTAAAATTTGAAGATAACCATAATTACAAAGAAAATGATTTTTTGGGGTGGGTTTTTAAGTCTTCAAAATACTTAAATATACCAATAAGTCCAACTTATGATATTCAATTAGAACAATGTCTTTTGAATGATCCACTTTTTATAAAGATTGAAGAGCTTTATTGAAAATAGTCTAATATGTTTTTTTTCAACTTTGTTGGAAATTTTTTTTGTGTATCAATATTTTTATCTAGTATCTCTAAATACTCTCTTCTAGAAACCTTTTTTGTTCCAAACTGTTTTAAGTGGTCTGAATAAAATTGCGTGTCAATGAATTTGTATCCTCCTTCTTTAAGAAATGCAACTAGGTAGACTAATGAAATTTTACTAGTATTCTTTTTAAGGCTAAACATACTTTCTCCACAAAAAATTCTACCAACTGATACCCCATAAAGACCTCCAACAAGATTGTTTCCTTCGTAGCATTCGATAGATTTAGCTTTTCCAATTATGAAAAGTTTATAATAGTTTTCAATAATTTGATTGTTAATCCATGAACTTTCTCTAGATTTATTCTTTGCACAAAAATTTATTACTTTTTTAAAATTTTTGTTAACTTCTATTGAGTATGCGTTTTTTTTAATTAGTTTTTTTAAGCTATTGGAAAACTTAAAATCATCAAGCTTGATAAGACCTCTTTCTTCAGGATCTACCCAATAGATGTATGGGTCATCAGTTGAATCTGACATTGGAAAAATTCCTTTTTTATACTGACTAATAAGAATTTCTGGTGATAAAAACATAAAAAAGTCCTACTGAACTTGTTCTAACCAATTAATGTGGTACTTTCCTTGATTAAAGCCCTTATTTTCAAAAATTTTTAAAAACATAGGTATATTAGTGTCTACTCCCTCAATAACGTATTCTTGAAGAGCTCTTTTAAGTCTCATTATACATTCCTTTCTATCTTTGCCAGATGCAATTATCTTAGATATTAATCCATCATAAAAGGATGTGATATTGCACCCAGTATATAATCCAGAATCAATTCTAATCCCTGGTCCACCAGGTGTGTGATATGTTTGAATTACTCCAGTTGATGGGAAAAGTGTGACAGGGTTTTCTGCATTGATTCTGCACTCAATAGAATGTCCATTTTGTATAATTTCATTTTGTTTGATAGACAATGGGTTTTTACAGGAAACAATTATTTGTTCTTTAACAATGTCTAAATTATAAACCTCTTCAGTTACCGTATGCTCTACTTGAAGTCTTGTGTTCATTTCAATAAAGTAAAATTCACCATTTGAGTAAAGATATTCGACAGTCCCAAGGTTTTGGTAGTCAACCTTCTTCATGGCATCAAGAGTTATTTTGCAGATTCTTTCTCTTTCATTTGAACTAATTCCAGGAGAAGGACATTCTTCAATTATTTTTTGATTTCTTCTTTGAATCGAACATTCTCTTTCACCAAGATGAATAGTATTCCCATGAGAATCCCCAATTATTTGTACTTCGATATGTCTCGGATTCTCAACAAATTTTTCAATATATAAATCATCATTTCCAAAACTTTTTTCAGCTTCTTTCTTTGCTAATAGAAAATTTTC
>CAYYMX010000118.1:0-2041 GCA_964473045.1 uncultured Alphaproteobacteria bacterium
AACTTCAGTAGTAAAGTAAGGATTAAATTTTTTTGTTAAAAAATTAAGTCTTTCAAGAGCAAATTGAGGTTTGATTATATCTTCTGATTTTTTATATTTTAGACAATGTTTTGATCGCCATCTATTAATCTTCTGCCACCATTCTTTATATTGTTCTTTCTTGAAAGAAATCTTTCTTTTAGCAATTTCATTATTTAATATTTTTAAAATAACTGCCAGATCTCCTTGAACGGTCAAGTCAACTCTAATACTTTTGTTAAAAGAAGAGGGATCTATATCTAGATGAATCTTTTTAGAATTTGGGGAAAAGCCTGAAACTTTGCCTGTGATTCTGTCATCAAACCTAGCACCAACACAAATTAGAAGGTCTGACTGATGCATGGCAAGATTAGCCTCATAAGTACCATGCATTCCTAACATTCCCAAACTCTGATCGTCACTTGTAGGAAAAGATCCAAGCCCCATTAACGTTTGAGTGCATGGAAATCCAGTATATTTTAAAAGTTTGTACAAACTTTTTGAGGCTTTTGTCCCCGAATTGACAATTCCACCACCTACATAAAATATAGGTTTTTTTGAATCACATAGAAGTTCAATAATTCTATCAATATCTTTTCCTTCAGGTTTTAAGCGTGGCTTATAAACTGAAGCATATTTTGTTTTTTTTATGCCCAAATAAGAAGTTTTTAAAGTTTGTATATCTTTTGGAATGTCAACAAGGACAGGTCCAGGTCGGCCCTTTTTTGCAATATGAAATGCTGAGTGAATGCATGAAGCAAGTTTTGTTACATCCTTAACTAAATAATTGTGTTTTGTACAAGGTCTAGTAATTCCAACAATATCAGCTTCTTGAAAAGCATCATTACCTATCATATGTGTTGGCACCTGGCCAGATAAACAAACTATCGGAACCGAATCCATCATAGCATCAGTCAAACCAGTTACCGTATTCGTTGCTCCCGGACCGGAAGTGACGAGAACAACACCTACTTTTCCTGAAGATCTTGCGTATCCCTCGGCTGCATGAACAGCTCCTTGCTCATGCCTAACAAGGATATGTCTAATTTCTTTTTGCTTAAACAACTCATCGTAAATTGGTAAAACAGCTCCACCAGGATACCCAAAAATAATATCCACCTTTTCATTTATCAAGGTCTGAATAACAATTTCTGCACCAGTAATCTTTTTCATAAGTATTAAAGTAAACTAAATTCGAAATTTACTCACCAAAAAATTAAAATTATTTTATATTTTTCAAGATAAATTCCTTAGCATTTTTATAACTTAGCTGTTTAGAAAAATTTGATCTATTATTAAACCAAGTAATTTGCCTTTTAGCATATCTTCTAGTTTCTTGACTAAAAAGCATGGCCGTTTCATCCAAACTAAGCTCGCCAGCAAGATATTTCTCAAAAGTTCTTAATCCTATAGACTTATAAATTGGATGGTTTTTTTTAATATTTTTCTTCAAAAAGTTTTTGACCTCATTAATCACACCATTGCTTATCATTGCCATACATCTTCGATTGATTCTTTCATATAGAATTTTTCTATCTTGTTTAATGACAATGTATAAAATCTTTTTGAAAATTTTCTTTTGCTGGACTTTATGCCATTCTGAAATTGGTTTTCCGGTTGAAATCTTAACTTCTACAGATCTTATAAGTCTTTGGGAATCATTTGGATCTATTTGTTTAGAGTATGTTTTATCAATTTTCTTTAATTTTTTATAAAAAAACTTGTTACCCAGTTTTTTATGTATCTTTCTTACTTTATTTCTTACACTCTCAGGTATCTCAGGTATGGGTGAAATATCACTAACTAAGCTATCCAAATAAAGACCGGTTCCTCCAACAAATATTGGTATTTTATTTTTTTCACTTTTAAGGATTTCTTCAACTTTTTCTTTCCAAGATCCAACGCTTGAAAATTCAGGATATTTTAAATCACCAAAAAGCCTGCATGAAAACTTTTTTAACTTTTCAGGACTTGGTCTATTTGTAATAATCTCCAAATCTTTATAAACCTGCATACTATCAGC
>CAYYMX010000119.1:0-2027 GCA_964473045.1 uncultured Alphaproteobacteria bacterium
AATGCAAGAAATAAGGTCAGAATTAGATGATTTATGTTTTAAAATTCTTGAACCTGACATTAGAGAATCAATTGTACAAAGGTTAAAATTACTAAGAAAACAAGACAAAGATATTCTTAATAGAACAATAAAAAAGATAGAAGAGTTGCTAACTGAGAATGAAATTGTTTGTAAAGTTCATGGTAGAGAAAAAAAACCTTATTCGATTTGGAAAAAAATGAAGATTAAGTCAGTTAACTTCTCTCAACTTTCAGATATAATGGCATTTACTATATTAGTGAAAGATGTAAATCAATGTTACAAAGTATTGGGTTTGCTTCATCAGAAATATTTGTATGTTCCTGGAAGATTTAAAGATTATATTTCAACGCCTAAACCTAATGGTTATAAATCTATTCATACAACGTTAATAGGACCACTTAATCAGAGAATTGAAGTTCAGGTTAAATCTTTTGAAATGAATGAATTAGCAGAGTTTGGTGTTGCTGCTCATTGGATTTATAAAGATAAAGTTAATTTAAAAGATGGTAAACAATACAAGTGGATTAGACAAATACTTGATATACTTGATCAATCGAGAGAACCAGAAGAATTTTTAGAACACACAAAACTCCAAATGTATTCAGATCAAGTGTTTGTGTTCACCCCCAAAGGTGATTTAATTTCTTTGCCTAAAGGTGCAATGCCTTTGGATTTTGCATTTTCGGTTCACACAGATGTGGGGTCAACTTGTAATGGAGTTAAGATTAATAATTCAGTTAAACCACTTTATACTAAACTAAAAAATGGTGATCAGGTTGAGATTATTTGTGGAAAATCTAATAATATTTCTCCTCATTGGCTTGATTTATCAATCACAGGTAAAGCCAAAGCCTATATAAAAAGATTTGTTCATAACCAAGAGGATAAAGATTTTAAAAAACTTGGAAAAGAAATTCTGATAAATAAATTTGTGAATGAAAAAATTAGATATTCAGAAAAAAATGTTAAATCGATTTTAGATGATATCAAAGTAAAGAGTCTTGATGATCTTTTTGTCAAAATAGGAAATGGGAGTATTTCTGCCTCAAAAGTTATTTTTTCCATGTTTCCCGAAAAGAAAATACTTAAAAGGAGTGATAATATTGTATTGTTAAATGAAATTAAGGAAAAGAGAGAAGAATCTAATACTCCAATTTTATTAAACGGATTGACGCCTGGGATGAGCATACATTATGCTAGTTGCTGTAATCCAATTCTTGGAGACCCTGTTATTTCGTATATTTCAAAGGGCAAGGGACTGATCGTACATATCGAAAGTTGTGAAAAACTTAAAAAAATTCAAGTTAATAAATCTAATATAATTAATGCTACATGGGATCATTTCCCAAAAAAAAAGTCCTCATTTGTTGCAAAACTTAATGTGGTGATAAAAAATAAGATTGGTTCACTTGGAGAACTTTCTTCTATAATTGGTAAATCAATGAGTAATATAAGAAATTTAAAAATTACTGAAAGAAATAATGATTTTTTTAAACTAAATGTGGAAATTGATGTAAAAGATGTTGATCATCTAAGTAAGGTAATAGTTTCTCTAAGAACATCTGATGTAATTGCTAATGTTTCCAGAGGTTAACTTTTAAAAATGATAATTATGTGGTTTTCTAGATATTTAAAACTTCTAAAATATAAAATTTTTAGAATAAAAGATTTTCCAGAGTCTGTTGCAATTGGACTTGCATGGGGAGCAGCCGTTTCATTCACACCTTTGCTTGGATTTCATTTGATTATTTGCTATTCTGGTACTTTAATTATGAGAGGTAATCTTATTGCTGCTACTGTTGGCACAATAATTGGAAATCCTTGGACATTCCCCTTTTTTTTTTATTTAGCCTATAAAATTGGACTATTATTTTACTTTGAACCACTTGAGCACTATGAATTTGAGATAAGTTTTTTCTTAAAAAATTTTGAAAACCTCTTTTACCCTACCATGTTTGGAAGTCTGCCTGTCTCTATTCTTGTTTGGCTTATAACTTATTACATAA
>CAYYMX010000120.1:0-1973 GCA_964473045.1 uncultured Alphaproteobacteria bacterium
AATTTCTCACCAATATCTATAAAGTTATCATCATTAACAATAAGACCTCTTGATCTCACAACACCAAAACCTCTTGTTAATGTGCTTTTATAAGAAAGAACTTCAAGTATTTTTTTTCTACCAACCAATTCATTTTTTCTTCTTTCTAATAGAAAAAATGTTTCTTTTTTAATTTTGCTTTTAAGACTCAAAAGTTTCTCCAATAAGAGTTTAATTTCACTTTTTAATATATCAAAACTAAATCTTTTTTTTATTTCATTAAATTTAAAACTACTTGTTGACAAAATATTTTGTAGAAAATTCATAATTTTTTGTCCAAAAAAGTCAAGGTCTTGCGAATATCTATTAACTCTATCTAACAAGTCTGGTAGTTTGGACACCAATAGTTTGATTTTCATATGATTATTTTTGATTAATTGAAAAATTAACTTGCTTATAAAATTTTGTTTATCATTTAATCTAATTAAAATTTCTTTTCTATCCGGCACAATAAGTTCTGCCGCCGCTGATGGTGTTGGAGCTCTTAAATCAGCAACAAAATCACACAATGTCACATCAGTTTCATGACCAACAGCTGAAACAATAGGTATCTCAAAACCAAAAATTTTTCTTACTAATCTTTCGTCATTAAAAGGCATCAAATCTTCAAAACTGCCACCTCCCCTAGCAACAACCACAATATCCGGAACAATTAAACTATCTTTCTTAAATTGCTCTTGGAAAAAATTTAAACCTTGCATCAATTGATCCAAACATTCTTTCCCTTGAACTTTAGCTGGAAATAAAACTATTTCAATAGGAAATCTATCTGATAATCGATGTATTATATCCCTTATAACTGCACCAGACTCTGAAGTTATAACACCAATCCTTTTAGGAAACCTAGGTAATTTTTTTTTAAATTTATCATCAAATAAACCTTCTTTTAAAAGTTTTTTTTTTCTATCTTCTAAAACTTTTAAAAGAGCACCTTCACCTTCAAAGTTTAATTTCTCAACTATTAGCTGATATTTTGATTGTGGCGAATAGGTAGTTACTTTTCCAGTAACACTAACAAAAAGTCCTTCTTCAATTTTAATAGATAAATTTGGTACCTTTGATCTCCAACAAATAGAAGAAATTGTTTCATTCTCGTCTTTTAAAACAAAGTACACATGTCCAGATGAATGTTTTTTTACTTCTGAGACTTCACCTTTAACTTTCACAGTTTTAAAAGAACCTTCAATAAGATTTTTTATTGAATTATTTAATTGAGTTACTGTAAATTCATTAATATTTGGTAAATTATTCATTAGAGATAAATATTAATTTTAAAAAACAAAAAGGAAAACTTTTTCTTGAATATTTTAGTTATAGGAAATGGTGCCAGAGAACATTCCATATGCTGGTCATTAAAAAAATCAAAAAAATGTGGGCAAATTTTTTGTGCTCCTGGAAATGCTGGAACTGCAATTATTTCTACAAATATAAAAATTGACCCAAAAAATAAGAATGAGATTTGTAATTTTTGTAAGAAAAATTCTATCGAACTAGTTGTCATTGGACCAGAACAATATCTTGAAATTGGACTTAGTGATTTTCTTATTAAAAGAGGTATAAAAGTTTTTGGACCAACAAAAAGAGCTGCGATGTTAGAAACTTCTAAGTCCTTTTCAAAAAAGTTTTTAGAACGAAACAAAATACCTACTCCCTCATATGTTGAGTTTACAAATTTTCAGAAAGCAAAAAAGTATATTCAAAATCTCTCATATCCAATAGTTCTCAAAGCTAATGGGCTTGCTGCTGGTAAAGGGGTTATAATTTGTAGCAATAACAAAGAGGCAAACAAAGCAATTGATATTTTAATGAAAGAAAAAAAATTTGGATCTGCTGGTAAAAAAATTATAGTGGAGCAATTTCTTACGGGATTTGAAGTTAGTTATTTTTTGTTCATCGACAAAAAATCTTTTTCAATTCTTGGATATGCCTTAGAC
>CAYYMX010000121.1:0-1517 GCA_964473045.1 uncultured Alphaproteobacteria bacterium
TCTTAATTATTGATTATTTTCGTGATAAAAAAAAATAATTTTGAAAATTCCTATAATGGCAAAATGAAAAAATATTAGAAAAAAAAGGGAAAAACTAAGAAAGATAAAAAGGTTTAATTTGATGGAGGTTATTCATAAACTTTTTAGATAAGCTTTTAATTATTTTATGTTATTTTGATGTTCATCCTAGAACCAGATTACTTGACGTAACTGTTGGTTTCGGAAGTTCTGGAACAGTTCAAAAGGTTCAGTGCAAGGTTTGCCAAAAAGTTTTTATTCAAAGGTAGGTTTTCCAATATTTTGCAGATTAATAAATTATCAAATATAAATCTAAACTCATTGTAGGAAACTTTCCCAATCTAATTCCCGGCAGTATGATGGTTCTATTGTTTTAGATAAGGTGACTATAGATAAAATCAAACTTAATTTAGCAGCGTAAAAATTTTCAAAGTTTTTAACTTTTTGTTTCATCATAAAGTGAATAATTGCAAGCTTTATACCTATTTTATAAAAGAGTTCAATTTTTCTTTTAATTAACTAAATCTGTAAAAATAACTTTCGTTGGCGAAAAGATTATTATTATATTAGGAGTAATCGCTGAAGAAAAAGGATTTAAATATGTATGATACTGTTTCTATTATTATAGGTGTATTGATAATTTGTATTTTTCTCTATGTTGTAATTACAGATGGATGGAAAATCTTAAATATACTCCTAAGAAGAGCGTTTGGTAAAAAGTAAACATTATAAAGCTTTATAAAAAATTAAGTGATATTCAATATAATTAAGTCGATGGAAGGAATGAGGCATGATAGATGTACCATAGTTTTTAATTTATGTTTGATGATTATGAGTTATTTTTTGGTTTATTAGTTATATTAGATGTTTTAAAATTTAGCTTTAATGAAAATCTTAATAAAAGTGATGCCAGAAATCCAGATTTTGGTTTTTAGTTCCTTTTTCTTGCTTTAGTTTTGGTTTTCGTTTTCAATGTAAACAAACTAAAAAATTGGGTTATAACAACCTTTAAAAGGCAACCTGTTATAGTAAGTATTTTTCTTAATTTGTTTTGGCTGATATTTGTTTTGGGTAATCTATGAACCTTTTTTTACTTTGGAGATTGAAAAAAAATAGACATAATGAAAAAAATGACACCCTAATAACATTGGGATAGATTAAGGTATCTTTTGGGTTCGGCAGCAATCATATCGTAACCCGGAGATTATAACGACTTATGCTATGCGTTTGTTTAGACTGCGATGCCTATTTGCTTTGCTGATTTTAAATTCTTGATAGTTTTTCCAGTTGTCTTTTCTTTCTCTCTCTGGCATCGGTAAGTTTAAGATTTTTTGCAACAAGATAGCACTTTGTATTCTGTTTTTTTCTAAGTGGTTCATATCCATACCTCCTCTAATTGTTTTCCTTGCAAAATTTGTACCTATTTTCATGCCACTGCCTCTTCTAAAGTTTCAAACATTCTTGGGCGCTGGTTTGCATCACTCTTAATGTATCTTTCA